>NZ_JBFUMH010000003.1:0-156657 GCF_054049475.1 Microvirga sp. P5_D2
GGGGATGAGCAGCGTGTCCCGCTTCTTGATGAGGTGCAGCGCTGCGCGCCGCGCCGAGCGTGGGCCAAGACCCGGCAGGCGCGCCAGCAGCTGGATCAGGCGCTCGATTTCAGGGCCGGCGACGTGCTGGGCCATGCAGGCTCTCTTTTGCTTTTAGCGCATCGCTCGATGCGAAGAACCGGTATCCACTTCTTCGCGCGATGCTCTACTTAGAACAGCTTCAGGCCGGGCGGGATCGGCAGGCCCTTGGTGATGCCTTCCATGCGCTCCTGCGCGGCACGCTCGGCCTTGCCTCGCGCATCGTTCATGGCGGCAACGATGAGATCCTCGAGGATCTCCTTCTCGTCCGGGTTCATGAGGGTGGGATCGATGGAGATGGCCTTGAGGTTGCCCTTGCCGGACACTTTTACAGTCACGACACCGCCGCCGGCCGTACCGTCGACTTCGAGAGTGTCCAGCTCGGCCTGGGCATCCTGCAGCTTCTGCTGCATGGCCTGAGCCTGCTTCATCAGTCCCATGATGTCCTTCATGACTTAATCCTCCGATGAGCAAAATTTGCGATTAGAAAAGATCGTCGTCGTCTTCGGCTTCGTGCGCGGCAAGCGCATCGGCCTCGCCGAGAATCTCCGTCTCGGCATCCGCCCCATCTTTCTCGGCGCGCTCGATCACATTGACGATCTGCGCGCCGGGGAACTTCGACAATACCGCCTGCACCAGGGGATGGTTGGCTGCCCCTTCCTTGCGCTCGCGCTCGGCGGTTTCCGCCTGCTCGCGTAAGGTCGGCGCGCCCTCCTCCGACGACAACGCCACCATCCAGCGCTCACCGGTCCAGTTCTGGAGCGCGCGGGAGAGATCGTTGGCAATGGTGCGATTGCCGGAACCGGTGAGGCTGAGCTCGATGTGACCTTCCTCGAAGCGCACAAGGCGCACATCGCGCTCCAGCGCAGCTTTCAGCACGATCTCACGCTTCTCGCTGGCGAGCGCCACCACATCCTCAAAGCGGCGAAGCCGCATGGTCGGCTCAGGCTGTGCCGGTTGGGGACGCGGCTGCGGCTGGGGCTGCGATGTCGCAAGCGCCATGGAGCCGGAAGTAGCCGGGCCGCCGGACGGCCTGGAGGGTGCGGGAGCGGGGCCGCCTGCGGGCAACGGCGAGCCGTCCTTCAACGCGCGCAACGCCTCATCAGGCGTGGGCAGGTCGGCCGCATAGGCCAAACGCACCAGCACCATCTCGGCGGCGGAAATCGGACGGTTCGAAGACTGAACTTCGGGAATACCCTTCAGCAGCATCTGCCACGCGCGCGAGAGCGTGCGCACCGACAGCTTCTGCGCGAATTCCGTGCCACGGATGCGCTCGATCTCGGACAAAGCCGGATCTTTCGCGGCCTCCGGGATCAGCTTGAGGCGCGTAACGATATGCGAGAAGGCCGCGAGATCGGACAGGATCACGCCCGGATCGGCACCGGCATCGTATTGCGCACGAAGGCCCGCGAAAGCGGCGGGAACATCGCCGCGCATCACAGCCTCGAACAGGTCGATGACTTGCGTACGGTCGGCAAGGCCCAACATGTCGCGCACCGTGTCGCCGGTGACGACGCCCGCGCCATGGGCGATGGCCTGATCCATGAGGGAGAGCGAGTCGCGCGCCGAACCTTCCGCCGCGCGGGCAATCGCCGCGAGCGCTTCCTGATCCGCCTTCACCTCTTCCGCGTCGCAGATACGGCCGAGATGGGCGACGAGCTTGTCGGCATCGATGCGGCGCAGGTCGAAGCGCTGGCAGCGGGACAGGATGGTGACGGGAACTTTGCGGATCTCAGTCGTGGCGAAGATGAACTTCGCGTGCGGCGGCGGCTCCTCCAGCGTCTTCAGGAAGGCGTTGAACGCCTTCTCCGAGAGCATGTGGACCTCGTCGATGATGTAGACCTTGTACCGCGCCGAGACCGGCGAATAGCGGATGCCGTCGATGATCTGGCGAACGTCGTCGATGCCGGTATGGGACGCCGCGTCCATCTCCAGCACGTCCACGTGCCGCGATTCCATGATCGCCTGACAATGCACGCCGAGATCCGGCATGTGGATGGTAGGCTGACCGGAGCCGTCTTCCTTCTGGTAGTTGAGGCCCCGCGCCAGGATGCGGGCGGTGGTGGTCTTGCCGACGCCGCGAACGCCGGTGAGCATCCAGGCCTGCGGAATGCGGCCGGTCTCGAASGCRTTSGAGASGGTGCGSACCATCGCCTCCTGGCCGATCAGGTCATCGAAGGTGCGGGGGCGGTATTTCCGGGCAAGGACGCGATAAGGCGAAGCCTGAGCCGCAGGGGCTGGCGCAGCGGGGAAACCGGGCAGGGCCGGCTCGTCGTTCAGGGGCGTGCCGGCTGTGGTATCGTCCATGGGCTGCAAGGCTTTGGAAAACTCTAGGGTGGGAGGCTGGACGAAGACCCGTTCGGTCTCGTTAGGGCTGCTTCCTTCCGGATCTGACCCGGTTGGCGAGTGAGACGTCCCTCGCCAACCTCCCAAGGGCTATATGAGCGTTTCAGGCCGGGAACGCAAGTTGGAAAGGCCCACCCCGCGAGTCATCCCCGGATTGCACAAGGCCATAACGATCCATGGATGCGCGGCATTGTCGCTGGACCTCAAGAACATGCACCTTTGTCCTCGGCGCTTTTCGGCGTCCGAGGGTGACAATCGAGGAGGCGCGAGGAGCGGTCCGGCTCGATGATGATGGTGAGGGAAGAGCAGGACTGCCCCTCGCGCACGGCTTTTTTAGGCGGACAGGCGCGACCGGCCCATGAACTGCCCGAGGCGGACACCGTCTGAAGTTACGGGCGGCCTTGGACCAGAACTGAGCCCAGCCTCTCGCCTGGGCCTCCCGTCACGAGAGGTTGCGTCATCCCCCGCACGAGACCGTGCCCGACCCCACAATCACGACGCCTCGCGAGCGCGCCCCTCGGTGGATCGGGCTGCGCCATCCATAGCCAAGCTTAGGATCATTGTCAAGAACAAATGCAGAACATAGCATTGCGTGCGCTTGTTCCCYCCCCCTTTCGGGGAGGGAACAAGGGTGGGGTGGTGCGACCGGGTGAGCGCTTCGTCAGTCAAGCGCAGTCCCAACCTCTCCCGAGCGGGAGAGGTCGACGCGCGGCAGCGCGGCGGGTGAGGGAATGCCGTTTCCGGACAGGGCAGTCCCTCACCCCTGCCCCTCTCCCACCCGGGAGAGGGGAGGCACTGTAATTCGCACAATGCTCACTGGAAGAAGCGCAGCACTCTGACTTTGCGCTCCCCGCAAGCCCTCCCGGCAAGGAGGGAGGGAAGCATGCACCACATCCTGCTTGCGATCCCGGATCGGCTCCGCCGTCGGGATGACGCCTTTCCCTCGTGCCACCCTCCACGTCATCACCGGCCTTGTGCAGGGGATCCCGATGGTCTGAAGCGCCTCACTTTTCCGATCGGGATGGCCAAGACAAGCCCGGCCATGACGGGACAGGGCACGGCACGATCACCGAACCGGCTGACAACTGGCCGCCACCTCGGGTACATAAACCCCATGACATTCCAGCTCGATTCCCGGCTCGAAGCCGACACGATTCCCGTCGGCGACCTCGCCCTCTGCTCCATCCTTCTCCTGAACGATGCGCGCTTTCCTTGGTTCGTGCTCGTCCCGCGCGTAGAGGGCGTGAGCGAGCTGACGGACCTCTCCGAGGAGCACGCGGCCCAGCTGATGCAGGAGATCCGCATCGCGACCCGGGTGATGCTGGAGCTGTCGAAGCCCGACAAGGTCAATGTGGGCGCGCTCGGCAACATGGTGCCTCAGCTTCATGTGCACGTGATCGGCCGCTTCCGCTCCGATCCGGCCTGGCCCGGCCCCGTCTGGGGCCATGGCACGAAGGCCCCCTACCCTGACCACGCGGTGACTGCGCTCATCGAGCGCGCGGCCGCTCTTTTTGCGGCGGCATGATTATGGCGACATCCCTCGGCTACACCAACAACGCCCTCATCCGCCATACCGTGGAGCATGACCCGGAGGCTCTCGCCAAGGCGGCCGAGAACCCGAAGAGTGCGCTGATTCTCCTCGCTGGCGACCAGCCGATCCTCCAGGCCGGAGAGCCGGGCACGAGCCTCCTGCCCTTCTCGGTTCTCGACCGTCTGCCGGAACATAAGGAACAGGTGTTCCTCGGCCTTCTCGGCGGCCGCCCCATCATCGCGACGCTCGCGGCCCCGGACACCGCGGCGCTGTTCCAGGACCCCGCCTACACGGTCGCCGATTTGCGCTCGATTGCGTCTCAGGGACTTGTTCGGACAGAGGAACTGGGCATCCTCGCCATGGCGAAGTCCATGCTGGACTGGCACAACCGCCACCGTTTCTGCGCCAATTGCGGCGCACCGTCCAAAGCTGCCCAGGCGGGTTTTCGCCGTGACTGCGCGGCTTGCGGCACACAGCATTTTCCCCGTACCGATCCCGTGGTGATCATGCTGGTCACGCGCGGCGACAAATGCCTGCTCGGGCGACAGCCCCGGTTCGTGGAGAAGGTCTATTCCTGCCTCGCGGGCTTCCTCGAACCGGGCGAGACCATCGAGGACGCGGTGCGGCGCGAGACGTTCGAGGAAGCGGGCATTCGCGTGGGCGAGGTACGCTACCTCGCCTCCCAGCCCTGGCCCTTCCCGTCCAACATCATGATCGGCTGCCAGGGCGAGGCGATCAGCGACGAGATCAACTTCGACCGCGAGGAATTACAGGACGCGCGCTGGTTCTCGAAGGACGATGTGCGCCGCATGCTGGACGGCACGCACGAGGATTTCGCCGCGCCCATGCCGATCGCGATTGCAAACCACCTGCTGCGGGAATGGGTAAAGGGCTGAAGCCTCAGACGAGGCCAGCCGGAATCGGCTCGAAGCGATAGGCAATCTCGGTGAGCTGCTGGCCTCGCACGTCGAAGGTCTGCTCCGCTCCCGGCTGTCCGCCGAACCCTTCGTAAAAGCGGCGGGCAGAGAGATTCTCTTTCAGGACCCACAAGCCGACAGAAGCGAAGCCTTGCACGATGAGATGATCGAACACACCGGTCATCAGCCTGCGCCCGATGCCCTGCCGCTTCACCTTGTCGAGCAGATAGATCGCAAAGATCTCCGCTTCAGTTCCAAGAAGATCAGCGCCTTTGTTGCGGATCGGCCCGCCACGCGCGAAGCCGACAATTTCACCCTCCGCATCCACGGCCACGACGAGCTTTGCCTGTGCGTCGGGCTGCACCAGAACGCCTTGCCACATACGTTTGCGCTCTTCGACGGAGAGGCCGGCGAGTGCCTCCGGCGTCATGAAATCCTTGTAGGATTCACGCCAACCCTGAACATGCACTCTGGCGATGCCATTCGCATCGCTGTCGTTCCCGTCGCGAACGATGACGTTCACTCCGCCGCTTCCCTGATCTTCTCGCGGAACGGTGCCGCCGGATACACGCCGAGGATGCGCAGCTCGCGGGAGAAGAACTCGAGTTCCTCCAGCGCGCGTTTGAGGTTCGTGTCCTCCGGGTGGCCGTCTACTTCGGCGTAGAACTGCGTCGCCAGGAACTCGCCTTCGAGCATGTAGCTTTCGAGCTTCGTCATGTTGATGCCGTTCGTCGCGAAACCGCCCAGCGCCTTGTAGAGCGCAGCGGGAAGGTTGCGGACGCGGAAAACGAAGGAGGTGACGGTCGGGCCGTTGCCGGCGGGCGCCCATTGCGGGGTCTTCGACAGCACGACGAAACGCGTGGTGTTGTGCGCCTCGTCCTCCACATCCTCGGCGAGGATCTTGAGCCCGTAAAGGCTTGCCGCCATGCGCGGCGAGAGCGAGGCGCGCGTCGGGTCCTTCCACTCGGCGACCTGGCGCGCGGAGCCTGCGGTGTCGCCCGCCACATGAGCTTTCAGCCCGAGCTTGCGGACGATCTTGCGGCACTGGCCGAGCGCATGGACGTGGCTGTAGACGCTTTTGATCGTGCCGAGATCGGCCTCGGGCAGCGCCATGAGCTGGAAATGAATCGGCAGGAAGCCCTCGCCGATGATATGCAGGCCGGAGGTCGGCAGGAGGTGGTGGATATCCGCCACGCGGCCCGCGATCGAGTTCTCGATCGGGATCATGCCCAGATTCGCCTGCCCTTCGTTCACGGCCGCGAAAGCATCCTCGAAGGTCGGGCACGGCAGCACCTCCCAATCGGGAAACATCTCCGAGCAGATGATGTGGGAATTGGCCCCCGGCTCGCCCTGGAATGAAATGACCTTGTTCATGATGTCCTCCGGGCCGCGATGATCTCGCGGGCTCTGTCCAGATCGTGGGGGGTGTCGACGCCGAGCGGCACATCATCGACGACGACCGCGTCGATTCGCATACCGGCCTCCAGTGCCCGCAGCTGCTCCAGCTTCTCGCGCAGCTCCAGCGGCGAAGGCGGCAGCCCGACAAAGCGCTGAAGGGCTTTGCGGCGATAGGCGTAAAGGCCGATGTGATGGTAGAGCGGCCCCTCGCCATAGGGCGCGGTGGCGCGGGTGAAGTAGAGGGCGCGGAACCGGCCCGGCGCGACCTCGCTTCCCACCATCTTCACCACATTCGGGTTGGTCCGTTCCTCCTCGCGCTCGATGATCGCGACGAGGGTCGTCAGATCGACCATGGGGTCAGACAGAGGCGCGATGGAGGCGGCGATGGCGGCCGGATCGACGGTCGGCAGGTCGCCTTGAACGTTCACAACTACGTCATGCCGGCCTTCCGGGTCGAGCTTTTCCACAGCCTCGAAGATGCGGTCGGAGCCTGACGCGTGGTCGGCCCTGGTCAGCACCGCCTGCCCGCCGGCGCGGGTCACGGCCTCGGCGATCTCGGGGGCGTCGGTGGCGATGGCGACGGGGCCGATCCCGGCCTCCATGGCCCGGCGCCACACATGGACGATCATGGGCTCGCCCGCGATATCCGCCAGGGGCTTGTTCGGCAGGCGGGTCGCCGCGAGGCGGGCGGGGATGAGAACGAGGGGATCGGACATGGGTTCTTCAGGGTTTGGTCTTTCGCGTCCTTACCAAGGCAGGGACCATTTGTCATGGGCTCAAGCCCGGTCGAGGCCGGACCTCTGGCGGAACTCAGGCGTTTGTCAGCCTGTGCTGCGACTATACGAACGGCGAAAACCTCGAAGAGATCTAAAGAACCCCATTGTCAAAACCCCATCTCTACGGCTAAGCAACCCCCCTGACGCGGGCGCCCGCTCGCGATGTCGTTCTGCTGCGCTGATTTCGCCGACGAGGCGAGGAGAGCCTGACCTATGAATATCGAGACCAACAAGATCGCCGGTGCCGTTTTTGCTACGCTTCTCTTCGTGGTTGGCGTCAATGTCGTCGCTGGTGGCCTGTTCTCGCCCCATAAGCCCGCTGTTCCCGGCTACGATCTTCCGGCTCCCGAAGCCGGTGCTGCCGCCGGCGGTGCCCCGGCCGAGCCGGCTAAGCCCCTGCCCGTGCTTCTGGCCAGCGCCGATGCGGCCAAGGGCCAGGCTGCGGCCAAGAAATGCGCCTCCTGCCATGATTTCACCAAGGGCGGCCCCAACAAGGTCGGCCCGAACCTCTATGGCGTGGTCGGCCGCCCGGTCGCATCGCATGAGGGCTTCAATTACTCGGCCGGCATGAAGGCCCATGGCGGCGAATGGAACTACGAGGCCCTGAACGCTTTCGTCCACAACCCCAAGCAGGCCACTCCCGGCACCATCATGGCCTTCGCCGGCATCGCCAGCGACAAGGAGCGCGCCGACCTTCTGGCCTATCTGCGCACGCTCTCCGACAGCCCGATTCCGCTGCCGGCCGCTCAGTAACAAGAGCGAACATCCTTGCAATTCAGCAAAGCCGGGCCCTCGTGCCCGGCTTTTGTTTTGCGTGGCCTACCTTGCGCTCGCTCTGTTGCGCACAAAAATGTACCCTAGAGCATCGTACGGAAAAGTGGATCCGGTTTTCGCTAGCGCGGCCCGYCGGGTCCGGTCATACGATGCTCTCAATCTAAGAAGGAAGCATCGGATGGATCCCAAAAGTGCAAGTCCACTTTTGGGATCCATCCGATGCTTTAACGACAGACGCCTCACACCTAAGGAGACGCCTTTGCTCCGTTTCGTCCTGCCAAGCCTCTTTCCGAGTCTCCTGGCTGCCTGCCTCAGCTTTACCCCTCTCGCAGCCCAGGAAGCCTCCAAGGAAGCCCCATGGCGGCACGGCGCGACGCTTCTCGGAGAGGCCAAGTACCCCGCGGGCTTCAAGCATTTCGATTATGTGAACCCGAACGCTCCCAAGGGCGGCGTGGTGCGGCTCGGCGCACAGGGCACCTTCGACAGCTTCAACATCGTGGTTGCGGGCGTGAAGGGCTCGCCTGCGCAGGGCCTGGGCCTGATCTACGAAACCCTCACAACCGGCGCGCTGGACGAGGCGAACGCGGCCTATGGCCTGCTGGCGGAAAGATTCTCGTACCCGGCGGATTATTCCTCCGTCAGCTTCCGCCTGCGCCCGGAAGCCAAGTGGCATGACGGGCAGCCCGTGACGGCGGACGACGTGATCTATTCGTTCACGGCCCTGAAGGCGAACAGCCCGACTTATGCCTATTACTATGCCAACGTGACCAAGGTGGAGAAGACCGGCGATCGCGAGGTAACATTCACCTTCGACGAAAAGGGCAATCGCGAACTGCCGCAGATCATGGGCCAGCTCATGGTGCTGCCGAAGCATTGGTGGGAGGGCACGGCGCCGGACGGGCGCAAGCGCGACATCACGCAGACCACGCTGGAGCCGCCCCTGGGTTCAGGCCCCTATCGCCTCAAGAGCTTCGAGGCGGGCCGCAACTCCACTTACGAGCGCGTGAAGGATTACTGGGGCGCCAACATCAACGTGAATGTGGGCCAGAACAATTTCGACGAGATCCGTTACGAATATTATCGAGATTCGACGGTGCTGCTCGAAGCCTTCAAGGGCGACCGCATCGACTTTCGGACCGAGAACAGCGCACGCAATTGGTCAACGGGCTACAATTTTCCCGCGCGCCAGGAAGGCCGCGTCATTCTTGAAGAATTCAAATATACCGCCGTGGGCATCATGCAGGCTCTCGTCCTCAACCTGAGGCGTGACAAGTTCAAGGACGAGCGCGTGCGCCGCGCCTTCAACCTCGCGTTCCAGTTCGAGGAAATCAACAAGACGCTTCTTTTCGGACTCTACGAACGGCCATCGAGCTTTTTCTATGGACTCGATCTCGCCTCATCCGGTCTTCCCGAAGGCAAGGAGCTGGAGATCCTTGAGTCGATGCGCGACAAGGTTCCAGCATCGGTCTTCACCACACCCTACAAGAACCCCGTCAACGATTCACCGGAAGCTACCCGCAACAATCTGCGTGAAGCGGATCGCCTGCTCCGCGAAGCCGGTTGGGAGGTGAAGAACGGCCGCCGCGTCAACGCGAAGGATGAAGTCTTGAGCGTGGAGTTGCTCGGCGACACACCCAGCGACGAGCGTCTCTTCCTGCTCTACAAGTCGGCGCTCGACCGGCTGGGCATCCAGACCTCGGTGCGCATCGTGGACGATGTGCAGTCGACCAACCGCGTTCGCAGTTTCGATTTCGACATCACTACAGGCGCTTGGGGGCAGTCTTCATCGCCAGGCAACGAGCAACGCGAGTACTGGGGCTCGCAGGCTGCCAAGCGCGAAGGCTCGCGCAACCTTGCCGGCATCGCCGACCCCGCCGTCGATGCGCTGATCGAGCGGATCGTTTACGCCAAGGACCGTGAGGAGCTGGTGGCCGCCTCGAAGGCGCTCGACCGCGTGCTGCTCGCGCACAATTACATGGTACCGCAATGGACGTCCCTGAAGCAGCGCACCGCCCGCTGGAATCGCTACAGCCATCCTGAGAACATGCCGGCCTATGGTGGCGCCGCCTTCCCCACCATCTGGTGGTATGACGAGGCCAAGGCCGCCAAGACCGGAGCGCCGCGATGAGAACCTTCAATCGTCGCGCGATCCTCAAATGCAGTGCTGCCGCAGCTACGATCGGCCTTCTGCCGAAAGCAGGTTTCGCTCAGGAGAATGGCGGGACGGAGGTTCATGGCCTCTCCAGCTTCGGCGAACTGAAGTACCCGCCCGCTTTCAAGCATTTTTCCTACGTCAATCCCGCCGCTCCTAAGGGTGGCACGCTTGCGATCCAGATCAAGCAGACGACCGGAAACCAGAACTTCGATACCTTCAACACGCTCAACGTGTTCGTGCTGCGTGGCGACGGCGCCGCCGGGATGACTTCTACCTTCGACACGTTGATGTCGGGCTCCGGCGACGAGCCGGATGCGCTCTACGGGCTCGTTGCGAAGAGCGTGCGCATCTCCGACGACAAGCTGACCTATCGTTTCGCCTTACGCCCCGAAGCGCGCTTTCATGACGGCACGAAGCTGACCGCGAAGGACGTCGCCTTCTCTCTCAGCATACTCAAGGAGAAAGGCCATCCGGTCTTCCGATCACTGCTGACGCAGATGGCCTCGGCGCAGGCTGAGTCGGATGAAATCCTACGCGTGCAATTCACACCGCAGCGCAGCCGTGACCTGCATCTCGTCGTGGCCAGCATGCCGATCTTCTCGGAGCGTTACTGGCAGGGCAAGGATTTCGAAGCATCGACGCTTGAAGCGCCGCTCGGCTCCGGGCCCTACAAGGTCGGCCGTTTCGAGACCGGACGCTTCATCGAGTTCGAGCGCGTGGCCGATTACTGGGCCAAGGATCTTCCCGTCAGTGTCGGCCTGAACAATTTCGACCATGTTCGTTACGAATATTTTCGCGACAGGACCGTGGCCTTCGAGGCCTTCAAGAACGGGACGCTCAATTACAACGAGGAATACACGTCCCGCATCTGGTCCACCGGATACGACTTTCCGGCCATGCGCGAAGGAAAGGTTAAGAAGGAAGAGATTTCGAACGACGCGCCTTCTACCATCCAGGGCTGGTACTTCAACATGCGCCGCGATGCCTTCAAGGATCCGCGCATTCGCGAAGCCATCGGCCTTGCCTTCGATTTCGAGTGGACGAACGCCAACATCATGTTCGGCCTGTTCAACCGCACCACGTCGTATTTCGAAAACAGCGATATGAAGGCCAAGGGCATGCCCTCGTCCGAGGAGCTTGCCTTGCTGGAGCCGTTCCGCGCCCAGCTTCCCAGTTCCGTTTTCGGCGAGCCGCCCTTGCCGCCCGTCTCCGACGGATCGGGCCAGGACCGGCGTTTGTTGCGCCGCGCGGACGAGCTATTGCGCGAGGCCGGCTGCAAGCGCGAGGGTGGTGTGTTGAAGCTTCCCAACGGCCAGCCGCTGCGGATCGAGTTCCTCGATTTCCAGGCCGCGTTGCAGCCGCATACGCAGCCCTTCCAGGCCAACCTGAAGCGGCTCGGCATCGAGGCCTTCTCGCGCATCGTCGATGCGGCCCAGTATCAGCGCCGCATGGATGAATACGATTTCGACATGGCGAGCCGCAATCTCGCGGGCAGCGCGACGCCCGGCGACAGCCTGCGGGTGGTCTACGGCTCCGAGGCCGGCAAAGCACCGGGATCGCAGAACATCGCCGGCATCAGCAGCCCGGCCGTCGATGCCCTGATCGAGACAGTTGCCAACGCGAAGTCCCGTCAGGACCTCAACATCGCATGCCGCGCCCTGGACCGGGTTCTCCGTTCGGGCCATTATTGGGTGCCCATGTGGTTTAGAGCCAGTGACTGGATTGCCTATTGGGACCAGTTCTCACGCCCCGAAACGAAGCCGCGCTTCGCCTCGGGCGCGCCGGGGAGCTGGTGGTACGATGCCGAGAAGGCCAAGCGGATCGGGCGAGGATAAGGCTTGAATACGACCATGACGGCTCCAGCCGTGGCGGGCATGCCCCGCCTTATCTTACGCCTTGAAGGGCTGGCGCTGCTCAGTGCTGCGGCTCTCCGTTTAAAGCTTACCGGGTTCGATCGCGTGTTAGGATACGGATTGAAATACGCTACCGCTTTCAGTGACACCCATCTCGGCCGCATCGGCCGCAACCGCACAGGCGCTTGATGCTGGGCTATATCGCGCGTCGCATCCTTCTCATGATCCCGACCATCTTAGGGATCATGCTCATCTCCTTCGTCATCATCCAGTTCGCGCCAGGCGGCCCGGTGGAACGCATCATCGCGCAGCTCCAAGGGCAGGACTCGAGCGCCACCTCGCGCATCTCCGGCGGTGGCGGCGATCTCGGCGGTGGAAGCCAGAGTCCCGGCGGCGGAGGCGGTGACGCCGCGTCTTCCCGCTATCGCGGCGCGCAAGGGTTGGACCCGCAATTCATCAAGCAGCTGGAAACGCAGTTCGGCTTCGACAAACCCGCTCATGAGCGCTTCTTCAAGATGATCTGGGATTATGCCCGGTTCGATTTCGGCAAGAGCTACTTCCGCGATATTTCCGTGCTGGAGCTGATCAAGGAGAAACTTCCGGTCTCGATCAGCTTAGGGCTATGGATGACGCTTCTGTCCTACGCGATCTCGATCCCGCTCGGCATCAAGAAGGCCGTGAGGGATGGCTCGTCCTTCGACATCTGGACATCCGCCATCGTCATCATCGGCTATGCCATTCCGGGCTTCCTTTTCGCGATCCTTCTGATCGTGCTCTTTGCGGGCGGGTCCTTCTGGCAGGTATTCCCCTTGCGCGGTCTCACCTCCGAGGGCTGGGCCTTCATGCCGTGGTACATGCAGATCGTGGACTACTTCTGGCATCTCGTTCTGCCCATCACCGCCATGGCGCTCGGCGCCTTCGCTACCTCGACGCTGCTGACGAAGAACTCGTTCCTCGACGAGATCCGCAAGCAATATGTGCTCACCGCACGTATGAAGGGTCTGTCGGAGCGGCAGGTTCTCTATGGCCACGTCTTCCGCAATGCGATGCTGATCGTCATCGCGGGCTTTCCCGGCGCCTTCATCGGAGCCTTCTTCGCCGGCGCGCTGCTGATCGAGACGATCTTCTCCCTCGACGGTCTCGGCCTCCTCTCCTTCGAGTCCATCGTCAATCGCGACTATCCGGTGGTGTTCGCCAACCTCTACATCTTCTCGCTCGTCGGTCTCTTGGTGAACCTGGTCTCCGACCTCACCTATACCTGGATCGATCCGCGCATCGATTTCGAGACGAGGGAGGCGTGAGATGAACGAGAACGTTCCTGTCGTCTCTCCTGCCTCCTCGCCCGTCGCCCCGCCGCTGCCGCGCGAGGGCTTCATCCAGCTATCGCCGCTCAACCGGCGGCGCATGCAGAACTTCAAGGCGAACCGGCGCGGCTTGTGGTCTTTCTGGATCTTCATGATCCTGTTCGTCTTAAGCCTGTTCGCGGAGCTCATCGCCAACGACAAGCCAATCCTCGCCTCCTACAAGGGCGAGCTGCTCTATCCCGCCTTCGTGAATTATCCGGAAGAAAAGTTCGGCGGCTTCCTCGCGGTGACGGATTATCGCGATCCCGTGATCTCCAAGGAGATTCAGGAGAACGGCTGGCTTCTCTGGGCGCCGATCCGCTTTTCCTACAACACCCACAACCTCGACCTTCCCGTCCCCGCACCGGCACCGCCCACATGGACGCTCACCGACAAGCAATGTCGCCCCATCGCGGAGCGCTCAGGCGGCACCGGCTGCGACAGCATCGAGTGGAACTGGCTCGGCACGGACGACCAGGGCCGCGACGTGGTCGCGCGTCTCATCTACGGCTTCCGCCTCTCCGTGCTGTTCGGCCTCACGCTGGCAGGCATTTCCTCCATCGTCGGCATCCTCTCCGGCGCGGTGCAGGGCTATTACGGCGGCTGGGTCGATTTGATCGCACAGCGCTTCATCGAGATCTGGACGGCGATCCCATCGCTTTATCTGCTCATCATCATCTCATCGATCATCACGCCGAGCTTCTTCGTGCTGCTGGGCATCCTGCTGCTCTTCTCATGGGTGTCACTGGTCGGCGTCGTGCGCGCCGAGTTTCTGCGCGCCCGAAACTTCGAGTACGTGCGCGCAGCCAGAGCTCTCGGCCTGTCCAACGCAACTATCATGTTCAAGCATCTTCTGCCGAACGCCATGGTGGCGACGCTGACCTTCATGCCGTTCATCATCAACGGCTCGATCACGACGCTCACCTCCCTCGACTTCCTCGGTTTCGGCCTGCCGCCCGGTTCGCCCTCGCTCGGCGAATTGCTGGCGCAGGGCAAGGCCAACCTGCAAGCGCCATGGCTCGGCCTCGCCGGCTTCTTCGTGATCGCCGTGATGCTCAGCCTCCTCATCTTCATCGGCGAAGCAGTCCGTGACGCCTTCGATCCGCGAAAGACGTTTCGATGACAGAGCCCCTCCTCTCCGTGCAGGACCTCTCCGTCGCGTTCCGTCAGGGCCAGCGCGACATGCTGGCCGTCAATAAGGTGTCGTTCGACATCATGCCCGGCGAGACGGTGGCGCTCGTGGGCGAGTCGGGATCGGGCAAGTCGGTCTCGGCGCTCTCCGTGCTCAAGCTCCTGCCCTACCCGTCCGCGCATCACCCATCAGGGAAAATCCTCTTCAAGGGGAAGGACCTGATTTCTTTAAGCGAAGACGAGATGCGCAAGGTGCGCGGCGACGACATCACCATGGTGTTCCAGGAGCCGATGACCTCGCTCAATCCGCTCCACACCATCGACCGGCAGATCGGCGAGATCCTGAAGCTGCATCGCGGCATGTCGGAGCGCGAGGCGCGCACCCGCACGCTGGAGCTTCTGCATCTCGTCGGCATCCGCGATGCGGAGAGCCGCTTGACCGCCTATCCGCATCAGCTCTCCGGCGGCCAGCGCCAGCGCGTGATGATCGCCATGGCGCTGGCCAACGAGCCCGACCTGTTCATTGCGGACGAGCCCACCACCGCCCTCGACGTGACGGTGCAGGCGCAGATCCTGAAATTGCTCGCGGAGCTTAAATCCAAGCTCAACATGTCCATGCTCTTCATCACGCACGATCTCGGCATCGTGCGGAAGATCGCGGATCGCGTCTGCGTCATGCTGAAAGGCGAAATCGTCGAGCATGGCCGCGTGGAAGAGGTGTTCGGCAATCCACAGCACGAATATACCAAACGCCTCCTCGCGGCGGAGCCGAAGGGCCGCGCCAATCCGGTGCCTGCGGATGCGCCGACCGTGGTGGAGGCAGGCCCCATCAAGGTGTGGTTCCCCATCAAGCGGGGTTTCCTGCAGCGCACAATCGGCCATGTGAAGGCGGTGGACGGCGTGTCCGTGCGCGTGCGCCAGGGCGAGACCGTGGGCGTGGTGGGGGAATCCGGCTCCGGCAAGACGACGCTGGGCTTAGCGATCTTGCGCCTCGTGCAGTCGGAAGGCCCCATTGTGTTCCTCGGCAACCGCATCGACGGCCTCCGCTCGAAGGAGGTCCGCCCCATGCGCAAGGATCTCCAGGTGGTGTTCCAGGATCCTTACGGTTCGCTCTCGCCGCGCATGTCGGTGGCGGAGATCGTGGAGGAAGGCCTTCTCGTGCAGAACAAGGGCCTCTCCTATTCTGAGCGCCGCGACATCGTGGCGAAGGCGCTGCACGATGTCGGCCTCGATCCCGCGACCATGGACCGCTACCCGCATGAATTCTCCGGCGGCCAGCGCCAGCGCATCGCGATCGCCCGCGCCATGGCGCTGGAGCCGCAATTCATCATGCTGGACGAGCCGACTTCGGCCCTCGACATGTCCGTGCAGGCGCAGATCGTCGAGCTGCTGCGCGATCTGCAAAAGCGGCGCAACCTCGCTTATATGTTCATCAGCCACGATTTGAAGGTGGTGCGCGCGCTCGCAAACCATGTGGTCGTGATGCAGAACGGGAAGGTCGTCGAGGAAGGTTCTGCGGAAAACATCTTCGCCGCGCCGCAAACGGATTACACACGAGCCTTGTTCGCGGCGGCGTTCAACCTCGAAACGGCGGGCTCCAACACCGTCAGGCAGTGAAGCGTGAGTTGTCGATTATGCACGCACATCATTCAGGAAGCCACTCGCATCACGGACACGGTATCGGCCACGGCCGCGCCTTCGCCATCGGCATTTCGCTGAACCTTGCCTTTGTCTTCATCGAAGCAGGCTATGGCTTCTGGGCCGATTCCATGGCGCTTCTGTCGGATGCGGGCCTTAACCTGAGCGATGTGCTGGGCCTCGCCATCGCCTGGGGCGCGGCGCTGCTCGCCAAGCGCGGCGCGACGGATCGCTACACCTACGGCCTGCGCTCCAGCTCCATTCTGGCCGCGCTGTTCAACGCACTTCTCCTGCTCGTGGCGGTTGGCGGCATCGTATGGGAATCCGTGCAACGCCTCATCGAGCCCGCGCCCGTATTGGCAGGCACCATGATGATCGTGGCGGCCATCGGCATTCTCGTGAACGGTTTCACCGCCTTCCTGTTCATGAGCGGGCACAACGACCTCAATATCCGCGGCGCCTTCCTGCACATGGTGGCGGATGCCGCCGTGTCGCTGGGCGTCGTGCTCGGCGGCCTCGCTATTTTGTGGACGGGTGCAACCTGGATCGACCCGGTGCTGAGCCTCCTCATCGCCGCCGTCATCGTCTGGGGCACATGGGGCCTTCTCAGGCAATCGCTTCACCTGTCGCTGCATGGCGTGCCGAGCGGGATCGCCGTGTCCGAGGTTCGTCATGCGTTGGCGCTGAGGCCCGGCGTAGCGCGGGTCCACCACCTGCATGTCTGGGCCATGAGCACCACGGAAACGGCGTTGACGGCGCATCTGGTCATGCCGGGCGGACACCCGGGAGATCATTTTCTGGCCGACATTCAGCACGACCTGAAGGAGCGTTTCGGCATCGGCCACGCCACCTTGCAAATCGAAGTTCGCGCCCCCGATCATCGCGACCACAGCCAGGATTGCCCGCTCGATCACCACGATCACAAACATGATCACGCTCACGAGGGCCACAATCATGACAGTCACCCCCACAGCAGCGGGGAATCGCATCTTGCGCCGTAATGCCGTATCAGTCGTGATTCTTGAGAGTTGAAGGATCTCCCTATGGCACGCGCACTTCTCATCGTTCTCGACTCCGTCGGCATCGGCGGCGCGGAGGATGCGGCTGCTTACGGCGATGTCGGCGCCGACACGGTGGGCCATATCGCCGAAGCCTGCGCCGATGGCCGGGGCGACCGCGAGGGCTTGCGCCAGGGTCCGCTGAACCTGCCCTACATGGCAGCCCTCGGCTTAGGCCTGGCCTGCGAGGCCTCCACGGGCCGCATGCCGCCAAACCTCGCGCCACAGGGTGCGCTGAAGGGCGCCTGGGGCTATGGTGTCGAAACCTCGAAGGGCAAGGATACGCCCTCTGGTCATTGGGAAATCGCGGGCGTGCCAGTCACCTTCGACTGGGGCTATTTCCCCAACACCGTTCCGACCTTTCCGGAGAAGCTCACGGCGCCGCTGATCGAGCGCGCGAACCTTCCTGGCATTCTCGGCAACAAGCACGCTTCCGGCACCGCCATCATCGACGAATTCGCGGTGGAGCATCTCAAGACCGGTAAGCCGATCTGCTACACCTCCGTCGACAGCGTGCTGCAGATCGCGGCGCATGAGGAAAACTTCGGGCTGAAGCGCCTTTACGAACTCTGCGAAATCGCGCGCGAACTCTGCGACGAATACAAGATCGGCCGCGTGATCGCCCGTCCCTTCCAGGGCACAGCCGAGACCGGGTTCAAGCGCACGGGCAACCGCAAGGATTTCGCGACGCCTCCGCCCGCGGACACCATCATGGACACGCTCACGAAAGCCGGACGCTCCGTGGTCACTGTCGGCAAGATCGGCGACATCTTCGCCCATCGCAGCACCGGTCAGGAGATCAAGCCCAACGGCAACGATGCGTGCCTGTCTGCTGCCATCGACGCCATGAAGAGCCTGCCCGATGGCGGCTTCGTCTTCGCAAACCTCGTCGATTTCGACAGCGAATTCGGCCACCGTCGCGACATTCCGGGCTATGCCGACGCGCTTGAGGCCTTCGACCGGCGCATCCCTGAAATCGAAGCGGTGCTGAAGGACGGCGACATCGTCATCATCACCGCCGATCACGGCAATGATCCCTCGTGGCAAGGCTCGGATCACACCCGCGAGCACGCGCCGATCCTGTGCTTCGGGCCGGGCGTGAAGCAGGGCACCATCGGGCGGCGGGAAAGCTTTGCCGATATGGGTGCGAGCGTGCTGGCGCATCTGGGCGTCGCGAACGCGGGCAAGGGGAAGTCCTGGGTTTAAGCACCAAGCTTGGCCATGGTCATTTCCCCGCCCTGCCCACACCGCCACACCCCTCTCCTTAAGCCATTGACGGCCCCGCAACTTTGGATCAGTCTCCTATAGATCGTATGGAGACTCTCCGGACGATCAGGGGGAGTCTTCCCGTTTTTGCGTGGAAGATCATCGATGAGCTCGCCTAACCGCTCGACCCATATCCGGCTCACCTCCCATCCCGAGCCCAATACTGGCACGATCAAGCATCCGATCAGGTGGGGCGCCTCAACGCCTAAGGAACGCGGGCCGATCATCGGGACCGTCACCACTCCCGCCGACCGCAACGTCATCGGCGCGCATGGCGGCTCGTATTCGCTCTATCGGGCACTAGCGATCTCCGCCCGCGCGCTGAACCCGCTGGCGCGGCCCGATCTTCACAACACGCACCCGACCGCCGACATCGGACCGCATCCGCAATGGTCGGAGCCGGGCAGGATCGTATCGCTCGATCCCTGGGGCCATATGGTCGGCGAAGTTTACAAGGACGATATCGCGAGCGGCATCGACATTCGTCCGAGCATCGCGGTGACGAAAGCGCGCCTCAACATGCCGGAAATCCTCGCCGCCATGGGCGCGAAGCGGCTGAAGGCGGATGGGGGATTCCTGCACGATTCCGGCGATATTTCCGTCACCAAGATAGCGGTCGATCCCGTGTGGTATCTGCCGGGTATCGCGGAACGCTTCGGTTGTTCGGAAGGCGAGCTGCGCCGCACATTGTTCGAGCAGACCGGCGGCATGTTCCCCGAACTCGTGACCCGTCCCGACATGAGCGTGTTTCTGCCACCCATCGGCAACATCACGGTCTATGTCGTCGGCGACGTGTCGCGCCTCAGCGATCCGAAAACCCGCATCGCGTGTCGCGTGCATGACGAGTGCAACGGCTCCGATGTCTTCGGCTCCGACATCTGCACCTGCAGGCCTTATCTGGTGCACGGCATCGAGGAATGCGTGAGGGAAGCGCAAGAAGGCGGCGTCGGCGTGATCGCCTATAACCGCAAGGAAGGCCGCGCGCTCGGCGAAGTTACCAAGTTCCTCGTCTACAATGCGCGCAAGCGTCAGGAAGGCGGCGATTCCGCCGCGACCTATTTCGAGCGCACGGAATGCGTGGCTGGCGTGCAGGATGCGCGCTTCCAGCAGCTCATGCCCGATGTGCTGCATTGGCTCGGCATTCGCCGCATCGACCGGCTCATGTCCATGTCGAACATGAAATACGATGCCATCACGGGCTCCGGCATCGAGGTGGTGGAGCGCGTGCCGATCCCCGCCGAGCTCGTGCCGCCGGATGCGCAAGTCGAGCTGGAGGCGAAGAAGGCCGCCGGCTATTACACGCCGGAGGGAGCACCCGATGCCGAGGGTTTGGACAAGGTAAAGGGCCGCGATCTCGAGCGCTTTTAACCTTCTCCACAATCGGCTGGGCCTGACGGTGCTGGCCGGCGACAGATATGCTATCGCTTCTCGCGTCGAGAACACCGGAGCCCTGATTGACGGACCAATCCAACGCGTCTTCCGAGACCCTTGCCGCCCGCAAGCTTCTGACCGCAGCAGCGGTGCGGGGGCGTTCCCATCAGCTTCTCGAAGCCGGCCTCGCCGGCCGCCTGCAGCATTTCACGGTCCATCTCGACCGGCTCGAGCCCTGCGCGGACGAGGTGGTCGCCACCATTCGCGAAGCCTACCCTTCCCTCGACATTCCCTTCCATGCCCGCTGGCGTCATTTCTCGGCCGGAAGCCATGATCGGTGGGATGCGGTGATGCATGGTGCGCCCTGGGAGAATGCTGCCCAGATGGCCCGCGCGGCCTTCGATCTCGCCATCGTCTCCGTGCTGCTCGATGCCGGCGCCGGCCCGCAATGGCGCTACGAGGAAGGCCGCACGGGCGAGACTTATACGCGCTCCGAAGGCCTTGCGGTCGCCAGCTTCGACATGTTCGTGAGCGGCGCGTTCTCTAGCAATCCCACCGACCCGTTCCGCGTCGATGCGGATGTGCTGATGGCGATGACAGCCGAAGACTTGGCCTCGGGCTTCCAGGTCTCGGCGGATAACCCGCTCGTGGGGCTGGAGGGCCGCGCCTCGCTTCTCAACCGCCTCGGCCGCGTGGTCGCGACGAACCCCGATATTTTCGGCCAGGCCGACGATCCCCGTCCCGGCGGGCTCTTCGATGTGATCGCGGCGACCGCCGAGGACGATGCCATCAAGGCCACCTCGATCCTGGAGGCGCTGCTTGCCTATCTCGGCCCGATCTGGCCTGGGCGGATCACACTCGGCGGCATCGATCTCGGCGATACATGGCGTCACCCACTCCTGGAGGCTCCCGACGCCACGAAGGGGCTCGTTCCCTTCCACAAGCTTTCGCAGTGGCTGTCCTATTCCCTCATCGAGCCGCTGGAATGGGCGGGCTATACGGTGGTCGAGATCGACGGCCTCACGGGCCTGCCGGAATACCGCAATGGCGGCCTTTTCCTCGATACGGGCGTTATCGCCCTGAAGGATCCGGCGGATGCCAAGCGCGCTCATGCGGTGGATTCGCAGATTGTTGTCGAGTGGCGGGCCTTGACGGTTGCGCTTCTGGACCGCATTGCCGATCCCATCCGGGCGAAGCTGGGCTTCAAGGCGGAGGAATTCCCCCTTGCCAAGGCGCTGGAAGGCGGCACCTGGGCAACGGGGCGCCGATTGGCGAAGGAGAAGCGCGGCGACGGCTCGCCGCCTCTCAGCGTCATCAGCGACGGAACAGTGTTTTAGATTTAAGTCAGTACACGACAATGAAAGAGGGCAAGAACATGCAGGGCGTCACGGTGGTCGATCACCCCCTGGTTCAGCACAAGCTGACCTTGATGCGGGATAAGGAGCGCTCCACGAAGGGCTTCCGCCAGCTCCTCAACGAGATCGGCATGCTGCTCTGCTACGAGGTCACCCGCGACCTGCCCATGGAGCGTATCGAGATCGAAACGCCGATGACCAAGATGGCAGGTGCGCAGATCGCCGGCAAGAAGCTGGTCTTCGCCCCCATCCTGCGCGCAGGCGTCGGTTTTCTCGACGGCATGCTGACGCTCGTGCCCGCGGCACGCGTGGCGCATATCGGCCTCTACCGCGATCCGGAATCGCTGCAGGCGGTGGAATATTACTTCAAGGCTCCGTCCGATCTCGCCGACCGCATGGTGCTCGTGCTCGATCCGATGCTCGCCACTGCGAACTCGGCGGTTGCCGCCATCGACCGCCTGAAAGAGCGCGGCGCGAAGGATCTGCGCTTCGTGTGCCTGCTGGCCGCGCCTGAGGGCATCGAGAAGCTGCGCGGCGCTCACCCGGACGTGGATATCTGGACCGCCTCGATCGATGAGCGGCTCAACGACCACGGCTACATCGTTCCCGGTCTCGGCGATGCCGGCGACCGCATGTACGGAACGCGCTGACACGAAGGGATACGGCCTTGCGATTCATCGTCGCCGATTGGGGAACGACACGCTTCCGTGGCTATCTGATCGAGAATGAAACCATTCTCGATCAGGTCTCGTCGAACGAGGGCGTTTCCGAACTAAAGAAGGGCCAGCATCGCGACGTGTTCCTGCGGCAATGCGGACGCTGGCTCGAGGCCGAGCCCAACGCGCCGGTTCTGCTCGTCGGCATGGTGGGAAGCCGCGAGGGCTGGGTGGAAGCGCCTTACGCCACTTGCCCCGCCGGTCCTGGGGAAATCGCGAAGGCGCTCGTACCGGTGGAACTCGGCAATGGCCGCAACGGCTTCATCATTCCCGGTCTTTTCTGCGAGCCCGCTCCGGGTTCCGCCGATGTGATGCGCGGCGAGGAAACGCTTGCGCTCGGCTCTGGAATCGAGAACGGCATCATCTGCTCGGCGGGCACGCATCCCAAATGGATCGAGATGCGCAACGGCCGCATCGAGCGCTTCGCCACCTACATGACGGGCGAAATGTACGCGCTTTTACGCGAGCATTCCATGATCGGCCGTCCGGCCACCGAGCCGGAAGATCCGAAAGGCTTCGATCTCGGCCTCGATGCCGCCATGCGCAACGATGGCGAGAACGCAGTGGGCCTGCTGCATCTCCTGTTCAGCGCCCGCGCATCCGTTGTTTCCAAGCGCATGGACAGCAACCTGCTCGCTCCCTACCTGTCAGGACTTCTCACGGGCGACGAGATCAACGGGGCACTGAGCCAGTTCGGGCGACCCACGAGTGTCACCATTCTGGCCGAGGAGAGCCGCGCCGAGCTTTATGTGCATGCGCTGAAGCGATACGGAATCGAGGCGAAGATCAAGGTTCCGCAGGAAGCGCTGCTCGCCGGGTTGTCTCGCATCGTTCGCGCGCACGCGCAGAGTTAAGCGACACAGGCATCATCCAACTCCCAATAACTCTCAGGTCTAAACACATGCCCCATCCTCTCCTTGCCGCTGACACCGAAACGTCGCGTCCGATCTGGCTCGTCAACGACCAGACATGGCCCGAGATCGCATCCCGCCTGCCGCAGGCCGCGCAGGCTTTCGCGAAGGCGCAGGGGTTCGAAGGCAAGGCCGGAAGCCATTGCCTGCTGGCCGATGCGGATGGCGGCATTCTCGGCGTGGCATTCGGTTTGAACGGCGCTGACGCCAAACATGCCGATCCCTTCCTCGTCGGCAAGCTGCCAACGCTGCTGCCGGATGGAATCTATCGCTTCGAGACTGACGCTCCGAACCCGACTCTTGCTGCGCTCGCCTGGCTTTTGGGAAGCTACAGCTTCACCCGCTATCGCAAGCGCAGTGAAAAATCCGTGCGCCTCGTCGTGCCGAAGGGCGTCGATGCGGATGACGTGACGCGCATCGCGGATGCGGTTTGCGCGAGCCGCGATCTCGTCAACACGCCCACGAGCGATCTCGGTCCCGATGGCATTGAAGCTGCCGCACGCCGGTTAGCGGATAAGCATGGCGCGAAGTTCACCAGCATCGTCGGTGATGACCTGCTCAAGCAGAATTTCCCCATGATCCACGCTGTCGGCCGCGCATCTGCAACGCCGCCGCGGCTCATCGACTTCACCTGGGGTAACGAGAACGCGCCGCGCATCACGCTCGTCGGCAAGGGAGTTGCCTTCGACACCGGCGGCCTCGACATCAAGCCGTCCTCGTCGATGCTGCTCATGCGCAAGGACATGGGCGGCGCCGCAGCGACGCTGGCTTTGGCCGACATGATCATGGGCGCGAAGCTGCCCGTTCGCCTGCGCGTGCTCATTCCCGCCGTCGAAAATTCCATTTCGAGCAATGCCTTCCGCCCCGGCGACATTCTGCAAAGCCGCAAAGGCATCACGGTGGAGATCGGCAACACGGATGCCGAAGGCCGCCTGATCCTCGCCGATGCGCTGGCGCTTGCGGATGAGGAGAAGCCGGAGCTCATCGTGGATTTCGCGACACTCACGGGTGCCGCCCGCGTGGCGCTCGGCCCCGAGCTACCGCCTTTCTTCACGGATGATGACGCGCTTGCCGCAGACCTTGCTCGCCATGGCAACGCCGTGAACGATCCCGTCTGGCGCATGCCGCTTTGGGTGCCCTATCAGGCCCAACTCGATTCCAAATTCGCCGACATGAACAACACCGGCGGCCCCATGGGCGGCTCGATCACCGCCGCCCTCTTCCTGCGCCGCTTCGTGAATGATGCGAAGGCCCACGTGCATTTCGACATCTTCGCTTGGAATCCCTCCACCAAGCCGGGCCGCCCCGAAGGCGGTGAGGTCCATGCGGCCCGTCTGATGTATGCCTATCTGACAGAGCGCTACGGTTCTTAAGCATAGCAGCAGAGACTGGTTGCACCGTTCGCAACGCCCCGGAATAATACGGGTCCGAAACGAACGGTGCGGCCATGGCTGTCGAGTTGCGTCCTCTTCAATCCTTGCGTCTCTGGCACGACGTGAACCTGGATCTCGTGCATCAGGGCGGCGATCTCTCGTCCCGCCAGATCGCCATTCTGCTCACGATCTATCTGGAAGCGCCGCCGCATACGGTGCGCGGCTTAGCCCACAAGCTCAACGTCACCAAGCCCGTGATCACCCGCGCCCTCGATACGCTGGGCAAGCTCGACTTCGTGACTCGGCGTCGGGATGAGGCGGATCGGCGCAACGTCATCATCCAGCGCACGGTCGCTGGCGCTTTGGCCGTGGAGAGGCTAGGAGATATCGTGACCGCCCGCGCCAAGGAGCTGCCCCGATGAATTTCGACCGCCGCATTACGCCTGTCCGTGCCGATCTGGCGGATGAGCGCCTGCGTGGCCAAGTCGAGGCCGAGCGTTTCACCGCCGGCACGATCAAGCGTCTCATCGCCTACTTTGCACCCTTGCACCGCCATCCCTCCCGCGAGGCGCCTGTCGATACGCAGGCGATCTTCGGCGAGGCCGTGACGGTTTATGACGAGCATGAAGGCTGGGCCTGGGTACAGCTGCACGACGACGGCTATGTGGGCTACCTGTCGAGCATCGTGTTGGGCGATGCAGGTGCGGAACCCACGCACAAGGTCGGCGCTATTCGCACCTTCATCTATCCGGGTCCGAACCTAAAACTTCCCTATCAGGATTATCTCACGCTCAACGCCAAGGTCACTGTCGTCGAAACACAAGGCGATTACGCACGCCTTGCCACCGGCGGCTGGGTGTTCGCCGCGCATCTGCGCAACCTCGACGATTGGCAGAAGGATTATGTCGGCACCGCCGAGCGTTTTCTGCACACGCCCTATCTCTGGGGCGGCAAGACGAGCCTCGGCATCGATTGCTCCGGCCTCGCACAGACGGTGCTGACGGCGGCAGGAATCAAGGCCCCGCGCGACAGCGACATGCAGGAGAAGGAACTCGGCTCCAACATCGAGATCAAGCCGGATCTCGGCGGTTTGCAGCGCGGCGACCTGATATTCTGGAAAGGCCATGTGGGCCTTATGATGGACGCGAAAAACTTCATCCACGCCACCGGCCACAGCATGACCGTGATGATCGAGCCTCTGGCCGTCGCGGAAGAACGAATCCGCACGACGAGCTACGGCGCGATCACTTCCATCAAGCGTCTGTAACCGAAACGCATGCCCGATCTTTCGCTTCTCCTCGTTGCGGCTTTCGGGGTCTTCCTGATCGCCTTCATGAAGGGAGCCTTCGGCGGCGGATTGGCCATCATCGGCATTCCGGTCCTGTCGCTCGTGATGGATCCGATCACTGCAGGCGCGCTTCTCGCGCCGCTCTTCGTATTGATGGATGCGGCCGCGCTCTATTATTGGCGGCCCAAGACGTGGTCGAAGATCGACCTGATGCTGCTGGTTCCGGCCCTGGCCCYCGGCACCGGCCTCGGCTTCCTGCTCATGAAGGTGATCGATCAGCGCACCTTCGCCATCGTCATCGCCCTGATCACGCTTATGTTCACAGGCTTGTGGTTTCGCGGCGGCGGCAAGATCGCGCAGCAGCCACGCTCGAAACTGAAAGCACTTGTCGCCGGCACGGCTTCCGGCGTGACATCCATGGTGGCGCATTCCGGCGGCCCGCCGGTCGCCATGTATTTGCTTCCCCTCGGGCTCCCGAAAGCCGTCTATGCCGGCACATCCAGCAGCTTCTTTGCAGCCGGCAACCTGATGAAGGCGGGGCCCTGGCTGGCACTCGCAAAGCCAACGGCCGAGCTTTGGGCATTGATGGCGTGGTGCCTGCCCTTCATCCCGCTTGGTGTGTGGGCCGGCTATCGCCTGCATGAACGCCTTGACCAGAAACAGCTCTATCGCCTCTGCTACACCCTGCTCACCTTGACCGCACTGAAGCTGCTGTGGGACGGCCTGCGCGGCTACGGATTGGTGTGAACGACACCACCCGCTTGCGCTTGCCGAGCAGCGGACCTATATGGTGGCGCAAGCGAGGACGGCCTCCCCCAGTTTGGGACAATCGTTCGGGACGACCCGAACTTTTTCCTGTCGGGGGAACATCATGCGCACGACACGCGACCGCATCCGTCACGCACTCAGCTTCGAAATCATCGGCCTTGCTCTCGTCACGCCGCTTGGCGCGTGGGCCTTCGGCATGCCCCTGCACGATATCGGTGTGGTAGGCTTTGTGAGCGCGACCATCGCGACAATCTGGAACTACATCTACAATCTCGGCTTCGACCGCGTGATGCAGCGCGTGCGCGGCAGCACGGCGAAAACCGCGTCGATCCGCGTGCTTCATACGGTGCTGTTCGAGGCCGGGCTTCTCCTCGTATTGATGCCCCCCATCGCCTGGTATCTCGGCATCAGCCTGTGGCAGGCATTCCTGCTCGATATATCCTTCGCCGTTTTCTACATGGTCTATGCGTTCGTGTTCAACTGGGCCTACGACCGCGTATTCCCCCTGCCCGAATGGCAGAAGCTGGAACCGGCATAAAGCGATGTGAATGTCGTCATCGGTATTGTACCGGTGATCCCCGCCTTCGTTTCCAACCCCACCGCCCTTATCCTGAGGAGCAGCCACAAGCTGCGTCTCGAAGGATCGTCCAGCGCGTACTGGACCCTCCTTCGAGACAGCGCTACGCGCTTCCTCAGGATGATGTCAGTGGGTGTGAAGCAAGGCGTGGATGGCCGGGCAAGCCCGGCCGCAACGTTGGCTCAATAGCCCCGCGTCCGATCCACGAGGTTCTCAAACGGCTCGCCCGCTTCATGACGCTTGATCTGGTCCGCGATGTAACGCGCGGTCGCTTCAGGCTCGCTCGTCGCGGCATTGTGGGGCGAGATGGTGACGCGCGGATGCGTCCAGAGCGGCGAATCCTGCGGCAACGGCTCTACTTCGAACACATCGAGCGTTGCGGCTTTCAACGTGCCATCGTCGAGGCAGGCGAGGATGTCCGCTTCCAGCTGTAGCTTGCCGCGTCCGGCATTGATGAGAATCGGCCCGCCGAGTCTTCCATCCTGCGCCAGCTTCTCGAACAGCGAACGGTTGAGAATGCCGCGTGTGTCGGGAGTGAGCGGGATCAGGCTGACCAGAATATCCGTACGCGCGAGAAATGCGGAAAGCCCGTCCTCACCCGCATAGGTCTCAAAACCATCGACGCTCTTCGGCGTGCGGCTCCAACCGGCGACATCGAATCCCATGACCTTCAGCTTGCAGGCTGCGTCCTGCCCAAGGACACCAAACCCAAGGATGCCGACGCGCACATCACCTGCAATCGGCGGAGCACGGTCCGGCTGCCAGCTTTTGGCGCGCTGATCGGCATCGAAGCGGTGCTGATCGCGCAGATGCATGAGGCAATGCATGACCACGTATTCGCTCATGCGATGGGTGAGATCGTCCTGCGACACACGCACGATCGGCACGTCGGGAAGATCCGGATAGTTCATCAGATGATCGACGCCGGCTCCCAGAGAAAAGAGCGCGCGCAGGTTCGGCAGGCCTGAGAGGCTGCCGGGCTTAGGCCCCCAGGTGGCCACGTACTCCACGCGGGCCTTGTCGAAATCCTCACCGAGCACCACGATATCGCGGTCTGGCAGAACCTTGCGAAAGCGATCCACCCAGGGCTTCGGGTCCCATGTGAGGGCAACGAGCAGCGTCATACTTTAAGCTCCGATCCGTTCAAGAATAAGCGTGCTCGCGGCAGGCTTTTCCCGGCCAAGCGTGTAGGCGGCACGAACAGCGCGAATTGCGGCCTCGGCGGCTGCTTCACTGCGTGCATGAACGATGGCGAGCGGACGATCCTGATCGACACTCGCGCCGACTTCCGCCAAATCGGTGAGACCAACAGCATGATCGATAGGATCTTGCGGCCGGGTGCGCCCACCGCCGAGCGCCACGACGGCAACGCCGATGTCGCGCGTCGCGATCCTTTGCACGATGCCCGAGCTTTCCGCATGGATCGGGCGGATGATGGGGGCGGCTTGCAGATGTTGCGGATGCTTCTCCAGCAGATCGGGAGGCCCGCCGAGCGCAACGACCATGCGCTGGAATACCTCGGCTGCCCTGCCGGAGGAAATCGCGTTCTCGATCTTCGCACGCGCTTCCACGATATTGGCAGCGAGCTTGCCGAGCACCAGCATCTCGGCGGAGAGTTCGACAGTCACCTCATGGAAGCGCTTCTCGCGGTGACGGCCGGTGAGATAAGCGACGGCATAAGCCATCTCGACGGCGTTGCCTGCGGCGGATGCGAGGGGCTGATCCATATCGGTCAGGAGCGCGCTAGTGGGCAGGCCTGCGCCGTTGGCGACGAGCACGAGGCTCTCGGCCAGGGCGCGCGCGTCCTTCGCGTTGTCCATGAACGCGCCGGAGCCGAACTTCACATCCATCACCAGGCCGTGAAGGCCAGCAGACAGTTTCTTCGAGAGGATGGAGGCCGTGATGAGGTCGATGGATTCCACGGTCGCCGTGACGTCGCGGATGGCATAGAGGCGCTTGTCGGCCGGCGCGAGATCCGCCGTCTGGCCGATGATGGCGCAGCCAACCTCGTGTGTCACGCGCCGGAATGTTTCGATGTCGGGCTGCGTCACGTATCCGGGAATAGAATCGAATTTGTCGAGCGTGCCGCCCGTGTGGCCGAGGCCGCGCCCCGAGATCATCGGCACATAGCCGCCGCATGCAGCAACCGCAGGCCCAAGCGCGAGGCTCACCGTGTCGCCTACGCCGCCGGTGGAATGCTTGTCGAGCACGGGGCCCGGCAGATTCCATTTCAGCACCTCGCCCGAGTTCATCATGGCGCGCGTCAGCGCCACGCGCTCCGGCACGGTGAGCCCGCGAAAGAAGATCGCCATGGCGAAGGATGCCGCTTGGCCTTCAGACACGTGGCCCGAGGTCAGGCCTTCGATGAAGCGGTGGATTTCTTCCGCCTCGAGCGTTGCGCCGTCGCGTTTGCGGCGGATGATTTCCTGCGGGAGATGGTGGCTCATATCAATACGCTCCGGTGGCGGCGTTGCCCGCTCGCCCTTCGATCGCGGCAATCAAGGTGTCGTAGACGCTGCTTGCGCCGATGCGAAAAGTCTTCGGCGTGGCCCAGCCCTGCCCCATGATGCGGTCCGCGAGGTCGAGATACGCTTTCGCATCCGCCACATTGCGAATGCCGCCGGAAGGCTTGAGACCGACCTTGCGGCCGGACGCCTTGATGGCGTTGAGCATGATCTCGGCAGCTTCCGGCGTTGCGGAAATCGGTGTCTTGCCCGTCGAGGTCTTGATGAAATCGGCACCCGCTTCGATGGAAAGGCGGCTTGCGGCGTCAATGAGCGCCACGTCTTTCAATTCGCCGGTCTCGAGAATGACCTTCAGGAGACGCTCTCCATCGACGAGATCGCGCACGGCCTCGACCATGTCGCGCGCCGTGCTAAGATCGCCGCGGCGCAGGGCGTTGTAGGGCAGAACAAGATCGATCTCGTTCGCGCCGTCGGAGAGCGCTTCCTGCGTGTCGTCGGTGACGCGGCCTACATCCTCGCCACCGGCGGGAAAGTTCACCACCGTCGCAATGCGAACGGGCGATCCCTTCAGGCTCTCCTGCGCGCGCCTCACGAATTGCGGCCATACGCAGACGGCAGCGACCGGTCCGCGCTGATCGAGCGCTTTCTTGCACAGCGCATCGATAGCCTGATCGGTGCAAGTGTCCGTAAGGTCGGTGAGATCGAGGCTGCGCAGCGCGCGTTGGGCAATGAGCGCATCGGACATTTTACATCTCCGCGACGAAGGATCGGATCAGGCGCTTGAATTTCTCAGAGGCTTCCGCCGCCGTGTCCTTGGTTTCCTGGTGCGAGGGTGATGCGCCCTCGATCCCTGCCGCCAAGTTGGTGACGACAGAAATCGCCGCGACCTTCAAACCGTAATAACGCGCGAGGATCACTTCCGGCACCGTCGACATGCCGACGAGATCGCCGCCGAGGATCTGCACCATCTTGATCTCGGCGGGCGTTTCGAAGCTCGGGCCGGAGAGCCACGCATAAACACCTTCGGGAACGTCGATGCCGGTCTTCCTCGCGGCGCGCTGCAACGTCTCGCGCAGGCCCGCATCATAAGCGCCGGTGAGCGACACGAAGCGGCCTTCCGTGTGATCGCGCAGCAGCGGGTTACCGCCGGAGAGATTGAGGTGATCGTTGATCGCCACAAGGCTTCCGGGGCGGATATGAGCCCGCACGGAGCCTGCGGCATTCGTCGCCACCAGCACGGGAATGGCGAGTTCCTTGATGAAGGCGACAGGCAGGCGCATCGCGCCGGCATCGCCCGTTTCGTAGTAATGCGCGCGGCCCTGGAACAGCAGAACGCGCTTGCCCTCCAGCGTACCGGCGACGAGCTTGCCCGCATGGCCGGACACGCCGCTTTTCGGAAAATGCGGAATGTCGGCATAAGCCAAGCTTACCGCGTCACTCACTTCATCGACCAAGGTGCCGAGGCCGGTGCCGAGCACGAAAGCGGCGTCGAAGCGGCCATCGAAGCCGCGGGCGCGCACGAACTCGGCGGCCTCTTGAACGTTCTGGTGCATCATCGTCTTTGCAGGCTCAACCATGAGCCTTCCTTCCATTGTGCGAGGCCCGCTGACAGGCCTCCTCTTCCAATCAGCTTTGCGTCAGATTATCCGGCCCGAACGAGAAGGGCAGCAATTCATCCAAGGTGAAGCTTTTGCGGATGCCTTCAGGTCCCGCGATGTGAATTTTCGTGTCGGGCGATGCGAATTCGCGGATACGCTGGCGGCAGCCACCGCAGGGCGTGACGAGGTTTTCGCCCTCGCCCATCACCACGATTTCGCCGATGCGGCTCGCGCCGCCTGCGATCATGGCGGAGATGGCGCCCGCTTCCGCGCAGGCGCCAACCGGATAGGCCGCATTCTCCACATTGCAGCCGATGAAGACCTGGCCTTTCGGCGTTGCGATGGCGGCTCCCACCTTGAAGCGGGAATAGGGCGCGTAGGCCCTGGCCTGGATGTTTTTGGCGGCCTCAAAAAGCGTGTCGAGCGAGGGCATGCTCAGCGCTCCTTCACATACGGTACACCGGAGGCGCGCGGCGGGATGGCGGTGCCGATGACGCCTGCAAGCAGGATAACGGTGAGAAGATACGGCATGGCCTGAATGGCCTGCACTGGCACCTCACCGATGATGGGAAGCGAACGCCCCTGCAACTGGTTGGCGAAGGCATCCAGGAAGCCGAACAGAAAGCACGCGCCCAGCGCCRGCCATGCACGCCATTTCGCGAAGATGAGCGCGGCGAGTGCGATGAAGCCGCGCCCCGCGGTCATGTTGGGAAGAAAGCCCGCCGCCTGTGCGACGGACAGATAAGCGCCGCCCAGGCCACACAGGACGCCACCGATCACGACAGCCGAGTAGCGCAAAGCCGTCACGGAAATGCCGGCTGTATCCACCGCCGCCGGGTTCTCGCCGACCGCGCGTAGGCGAAGGCCGAAGCGCGTGCGGCCGAGCACGAACCATGTCACCGGCACGGCGAGAAGAACGAGATAGACCAGGGCGGAGTGGCCAAAGAGAATTCCGCCGAAGCGCTGGTCGCCTTCCAACGGCGGCGTGCGTCCGCCCTGCCCGTACCAGGCATTGCCGACGATGGCGGTGAGGCCCGCTGCCAGCATGTTGATGGCGACGCCGGACACGATCTGATTGCCGCGCTGGCTGATGGAGGCAAAGCCGTGGATGAGCGCGAAGGCTACGGATGCGAAGATTCCGAAGAACAGCCCGATCCATGCGGAATCGAAAGCATAGGCTCCGGCGGCAGACGCGAAGGCCGCCACGAGCATCTTGCCTTCGAGGCCGATATCGACGACGCCCGAACGCTCCGACCAGAGGCCGGCAAGGCACGCCGCCAGCAGCGGAATGGAGAGCCTCAGGGCCGAGTCGAGAATGGTTGCGATGATGCCAAGATCCATGATCACGCCCCCGCGAATTTCTGGCGCGTCATGACATGCGCCACGATGCGCCTGAACAGGCCATCGAGCGCGCCAGCGAACAGAATGATAATGCCGCCGATCACCACCACCATGTCGCGGGTGATGTTGGGCTGCTCGAAGGCAAGCTCCGCGCCGCCTTGATAGAGAATGCCGAACAGGAGCGAGGCTAGCACGATGCCCACCGGATGTGCGCGCCCCATGAGCGCCACCGCGATGCCGACGAAACCGTAGCCGGAGGTGAACTCCAGCAGCAGACGGTGCTGATAACCCATGAGTTCGTTGACCGCGAGGCCGCCGGCGAGAGCGCCCGACAACACCATGGCGATGATGATGATCCGCGCGGGCGAAATGCCGGCATAGACCGCAGCCGTGGGGTTCGAGCCGACGACGCGGATCGCATAGCCCAGGCGCGAGCGATAGATGAGGAGCCACACGAAATAAGCTGCGGCCAGGGCGAGAACGAGGGTGAGGTTGAGCTGCGATGCGGGAATTTTGATTCCGAAGGCGGCGAAGACCTCGTGCATGAAGGGAATATGCGACGCGTCCGGGAAGGTGCGCGTTTCCGGGTTCATGGATTGCGGCTCGCGCAGCACGTTCACGAGCAGATAGACGATCAGCACGCTGGCGAGCCAGTTGAACATGATCGTCGTGATCACGATGTGGCTGCCGCGTTTGGCCTGAAGATAGCCGGGAATGGCGGCCCAGGCCGCGCCGAAGGCGGCAGCGCCTAAAATTCCGAGCGGGATCAGCAGGAAGCCCGGCAGGAAGGTGAGGTTGTTGAGCACCAGCGCGATGCCGAGTCCCGCAAGCGTCGCCTGCCCCTCACCGCCGATGTTGAAGAGACCGGCATGATAGGCCACCGCCACCGCCAAGCCGACGAAGATGAAGTCGGTGGCGTAGAACAGGGTGAAGCCCAGGCCCTCGCCGGTGCCGAGGCTGCCTTGCAGCAGGTACTTGGTCGCGGTCAGCGGATTCTCGCCGATACCGAGCACCACGAGGCCCGCGATGAGAAAGGCCGCGACCACCGATATGGCGGGAACCAGGACCGTGTCGGCCCATCTGGGCATGTCGATAGGTGCGCTCACGTCTGACTGTCCGGAAGGAACAGGTGGCCCTGTTCGTCGAGAGGAAAGAACGGGTTCCAGGCAACTTCCCAGAGATGCCCGTCAGGATCGGCGAAATAGCCCGAATAGCCGCCCCAGAACACGTCCTGCAGCGGCTTCACCGCACGAGCACCCACCGCGATGGCGCGGGCATAAACCTCGTCGGCCTCCTGCTTGGAGTGGGCGTTGTAGGCGAGCGTGATGGCGGCAAAGCCCGTGGGCTTGTCCTCCACATGCGCATCTTCGGCCAGAGCGGTACGACCGAAGAGGCCGAGCGCCAACCCGTTCGCCTGGAAAAAGACGACGCTCGGCTGGCTCGCACTGGAGGCCTTCCAGCCCCAGGCTTCATAGAAGGCTCGCGATTTTGCAAGATCGGTCACGCCGAGCGTGACCAGCGTCAATCGCGGCTGCATCACGCGGCCTCGTCGGTTACGCCGGCCATGAGAAGGCCGAGATCCTGCTCGTTGGTCTCGGACGCGATGCGCTCGCCGGTGATCTTGCCGCCGCACATGGTGAGGATGCGGTCGGAGAGATTCATGATCTCGTCGAGTTCCACCGACACGAGCAGAATGCCGACGCCCGCATCGCGCAATGCGATGAGGCGGCGATGGATGAATTCGATGGCGCCGATATCGACGCCGCGCGTGGGCTGGCCGACGAGCAGAACACGCGGATTGCGCTCGATCTCCCGCGCCAGCACGATCTTCTGCTGATTGCCGCCGGAGAACTTGGAGGATTTCAGGCGCGGCGCAGGCGGGCGCACATCGTACTGTTCCATCTTCTTCGCGAGATCGGCGATGAGACGGTCATGATCGAGGATCGGTCCACGCCCAAGCTGCGGCTCGTCGCTGAAGCCGAGAATGGCGCTCTCGAAAGCCGGGAATGCGGGCACGAGGCCCATGCGCAGGCGGTCTTCCGGCACATGCAGAAGCCCTGCCGCGCGCATGTCGTGCGGGTTGTGACGCGACGAATGGATCGTCTTGCCTTCCAGGCGAATGGTGCCGAGCGCCGGCTGGCGCATGCCCGCAATCGCTTCGAGCAATTCACTCTGACCGTTGCCGGCCACACCCGCGATGCCGACGATCTCGCCCGCGCGAACGGTAAGCGATGCATTGGCGACGCGCAGCACGCCACGGGAATCGATGACGGTAAGATCCGCGATTTCGAGCAGGGGCGTGCCGGGCGCCTTTGCCGATTTTTCGACGCGCAGGAGAACACGACGACCGACCATCAGCTCCGCCAGTTCCGGCGGCGACGTGTTGTCCGTCTCGACGGTCGCGACCATCTCGCCGCGCCGCATGACAGAGACGCGATCCGTGATCGCCATGATCTCGCGCAGCTTGTGTGTGATGAGTATGACGGTTTTGCCCTGCTCCTTCAGCGAGCGGAGCAGCTCGAACAAAGCGTCCGCTTCCGGTGGCGTGAGTACGGCGGTAGGCTCGTCGAGAATGAGAATATCGGCGCCGCGATAGAGCGCTTTCAGAATTTCCACGCGCTGCTGAAGACCGACGGAAAGTTCGCCGACGGTGGCGCCCACGTCGATTTCGAGGCCGTAATCCTTCGCCAGCCGCGCAAGCTCCTTTCGGACCTTGGCCTCGCCCGCGCGCAGCATGGCGCCGCCTTCGGCGCCGAGCATCACGTTCTCGACTACGGTCAGCGGCTCCACCAGCATGAAGTGCTGGTGCACCATGCCGATGCCCGCGTGAATGGCATCGTTGGAGGAGCGGATGCGGATCAGCCTGCCGTTGACGCGGATCTCGCCGGAATCGGCCTCGTAGAAACCGTAGAGGATCGACATCAGAGTCGATTTGCCGGCACCGTTCTCACCGACGATGCCGTGGATCGTGCCGCGCTCGACGCGCAGGTTCACATCCTTGTTGGCGTGAACGGCGCCGAAGCTCTTGTTGATCGCAATAAGTTCAATCGCGGGGGACATCGGCCTCTGGTCACTGTCCGGCTGGGAGGTGGCGTACGTGCCGGATCCTAAAGGAAAAGCAGACACTTAAAAAGAGATCCGGCCGCAGACCCTTTTTCGAGTCTGCGGCCGGAACCATGCTTCAGCTTACATCGGGCACTTCGAATCCGACATGTAGTCGTGCACCTTGATGGCGCCCGACTTGATATCGGCGGCGGCCTTGTCGGCGGCGGCCTTCATGTCGGCGGTGATCAGCGACTTGTTGTTGTCGTCGAGCGCCCATGCCACGCCGTCCTCGGCGAGGCCGAGAACCGAGACGCCGGCCTTGAAGGTGTCCTTCTTGGCCTGATCGAAGGCATTGTAGGTGGCGACATCCACGCGCTTGACCATGGAGGTCAGCATCTTGCCCGGGTGCAGGCCGTTCTGGTTCGAGTCGACGCCAATGCCGAGCTTGCCCGCGTCCACGGTGGCGCGCAGCACGCCGATGCCGGTGCCGCCGGCCGCGTGGTAGACCACGTCCGCGCCGCGATCGATCTGGCCCTTGGCGAGCTCGCCGCCCTTCACCGGGTCGCCCCAGGCAGCGCCCGTGGTGCCGGTCATGTTCTGGAACACCTCGGCGTCCTTGTTGGCGTATTTCACGCCCTGGACGTAGCCGCAGGCGAACTTGCGGATGAGCGGGATGTCCATGCCGCCCACGAAGCCGACCTTGTTGGTCTTGGAGGCCTTGGCCGCCAGCAGGCCGACCAGGAACGAGCCCTCGTGCTCCTTGAATACGACGGACTGCACGTTCGGCTTCTCGACGACGGCGTCGATGATGGCGAACTTGATATTCGGGAATTCCTCGGCAACCTTCTTCAGCGCGGTTTCCTGGGAGAAGCCCACCGCCACGATCGGCGAATAGCCGTCACGGGCGAAGCGGCGCAGGGCCTGCTCGCGCTGGGCATCGTTCTGCGGCTCGAAATCGCGGTAATCGGTGCCTGTGTCCTTCTTGAACTTCTCGGCGCCCGAGTGAACGCCCTCGTTGAAGGATTTATCGAACTTGCCGCCGAGATCGTAGACGATGGCGGGCTTGAAGGCGGCCTGCTGCGCGAAGGCGGCGGAGGCGGAAAAGGCGAGGCCCGCGAGTGCGAGGCCGAACTTGGTAACTGTCATCGGCAATGTTCCCTGTTTTGACGCCGGCCTTAAGGCCGGTTGCCCCGTGACGATGGCACGGGAAGGGTCATGACGCCAAGGTCTCTGTCAAGCGGCATGTTATTTCCTTAACGGTAAGGTTGATCGGCTGTCCCAGGGCGCTAAGGTCGCATCCATGCCCTTGAATCCGGACGAAATCGACCGCTATGCCCGACACCTCGTTCTCCGGGACGTGGGAGGGCCGGGCCAGTTGAAGCTGAAGGCCGCTCGCGTGCTCGTGATCGGGGCGGGAGGCCTGGGCGCGCCCCTTATCCAGTACCTGGCGGCCGCCGGAATCGGCACCATCGGGCTTGTGGATAATGATGTGGTGTCCCTCTCAAACCTGCAGCGGCAGGTGATTTTCGGGACCTCCGATATCGGCCTACCCAAGGTGGAGGTGGCCGCCAGAATGATCGCGCAGCTCAACCCGAACGTCGCCGTGGAACCTCACAACCTTCGCCTGACGGACGGGAATGCCCGCGACCTGATCCGCCGATACGACATCGTGGTGGATGGATCCGACAATTTCGACACCCGCTATGCCGTGTCTGATGCCTGTTTTTACGAGAATAAGCCTCTGGTCACGGCGGCCCTGGGCCAGTTCGACGGCTCGCTGACGACGATCCGGGCGCATGAAAACAGCCCTGATGGCCGCCCGAACCCCACCTATCGCTGCCTGTTCCCCTCCCCGCCTCCACCGGGCGCGGTTCCCACCTGCGCCGAGGCAGGCATTCTGGGCGCGCTCGCGGGCGTCATGGGGAGCCTAATGGCGATGGAAGTGATGCGGGAGATCGTGGGCTTTGGAGAGAGCCTCGTCGGGCGTCTCTTGATGGTCGATGCGCGCTCGATGCGGTTCGACACGTTTCGGTATGGGTGGGATGAGCGGAATCCGCTGAGTGGATCCAAGGCAGCGCCATCCCGGACGCGGTAGAGCCGCGTCCGGGATACCCATCTGTCAGGAGCGCAGCACTGCGCCGGTCTTCTTTGCCACCTCCGCAACGATCTTGGCCGTGACGGCTTCGATCTCCACGTCGGTCAGTGTCTTTTCCGTCGGCTGCAGCGTCACGGCGATCGCGACGGACTTCTTGTCCGGGTCGATGCCGGTGCCCTCGTAAATGTCGAACACGTCGACGCCCACGATCAGCTGACGTTCCGCGCCTTGAGCCGCCTTCACGATGTCGCCCGCCGCCACGTCGCGGCCGACGACGAAAGCGAAGTCGCGGGTGAGCGGCTGGAAGTCGGGCAGGCTCAGCTTCGGCTTCATCTTCGTCGGCCTCGCCTTGGGCGGCGGCAGCGCATCGAGATTGAGCTCGAAAGCCACTAGAGGACCCTTCAGGTCGAGAGCCTTCAAGATCTTCGGATGAACCTCGCCGAACGCGCCGACGATGTTCTTCGGACCGAATTGCAGCGTGCCGGAACGGCCGGGATGGAACCAGGCCGGACCGCCCGCGACGATCTGGAGACCGCCCGCCGGAATGCCGAGCGCTGATAGCAGCGCCTGCACATCCGCTTTCGCATCGAAGGCATCGACGGTCTTGGCACCGCCATTCCAGTGACGGCCGACGCCCTCAGCGCGCGCCGTGCCACGACGCACGGCGGCGGCCTTGATCGACTGGCCTTCAGGCTCGTCGGACGCGAAGGTCTGGCCGACCTCGAAGAGCGCCACATCACCGAGCCCACGATCTGCGTTGCGCTGCGCAGCCTTCATGAGACCCGGCAGCAGGGATGGGCGCATGTCGGAGAGTTCGGCCGCGATCGGATTGGCGAGAGCAAGCCGCGCATCGCCGCCGCCGAACAGCTCGGCCTCGTCCTTCGAGATGAAGGACCATGTGACGGCCTCAACCAGTCCACGCACGGCGAGCGAGCGGCGCGCGAGGCGCGTGCGCTTCTGGATCAGCGTGAGGATGGGCTTGGCGACAGTCGCTTCGAGACGCGGCAGGGGCTGCGGCTCGATGCGGTCGACACCGGCGATGCGGATGACCTCTTCGACGAGATCCGCCTTGCCTTCGATGTCGGGACGCCAGGACGGCGGCGTGACATTCACGCGCTCGCCCGAGCCCTGAACCTCGAAGCCGAGCTTCTTCAGGATCGCTTCGGATTCAGCGGGCTTCACGTCGAGGCCCGACAGGCGCGGCACTTCTGAATACGGGAACTCGATCACGCGTGTGGTGTCCGGCACCTGACCAGCAACCACAGCCTCGCTCGGCTCGCCGCCACACAGGTCGATGACCAGCTTGGTCGCGAGATCGAGACCCGGCACCGTGAAGGCCGGATCGACGCCGCGCTCGAAGCGATAGCGCGCGTCGGTGATGATGCCGTGCTTGCGGCCCGTCTGCGCAATGTTCAGCGGGTCCCAAAGCGCGGATTCGATCAGCACATCGGTCGTGCCTTCATCCGAACCCGAATGCTCGCCGCCCATGATGCCGGCGATGGATTCGACGCCGTTGTCATCGGCGATCACCACCGTGCCGGGATCGAGCTTGTAGGTGCGGCCATCGAGGGCCAGCACCTCTTCGCCGTCCTTGGCGCGGCGAACGGTGAGATTGCCCTTCACCTTCTTGGCGTCGAACACATGCAGCGGACGGCCGCGGTCGAAGGTGATGTAGTTGGTGATGTCGACGAGCGCATTGATCGGACGAAGCCCGATGGAGAGCAGGCGACGCTGCATCCAGTCCGGCGACGGGCCGTTCTTCACGCCGCGCACAAGGCGAAGCGCGAAGGTGGGGCACAGCTTCGCATCCTCACCCGAGAGATCGAGCGTCACCGAAACCGGGCATGCGCCCTTCCCCTGAACGGCGGGAACATCGCCGCCTCTGAGCGTGCCGAGGCCAGCCGCCGCGAGGTCGCGCGCGATGCCGAAGATCGATGTGCAGTCGGGACGGTTCGGCGTGAGGTTGATCTCGATCACCGGATCATCCAAGCGGGCGTAAGCAGCATAAGCCACGCCGACAGGCGCATCTTCCGGTAATTCGATGATGCCGTCATGATCGTCGGAGATCTCGAGTTCCGCCGCCGAGCACAGCATGCCCGCGCTCTCGACGCCGCGAATATTGCCGACGCCGAGCGTGATGTTCTTGCCCGGAATATAGGTGCCAGGAGGCGCGAACACGCTCTTCATGCCGGTGCGCGCATTCGGTGCACCGCAGACGACCTGAATCGGCTGACCATTGCCGGTATCGACCATGCACACGCGCAGGCGATCCGCATTCGGGTGCTGCTCGGCGGAGATCACATAGGCGTTGATGTAGGCACCAAGCGTCTTCGCCTTGTCCTCGACGCCTTCGACCTCGAGGCCGATGCGCGTGAGCGTTTCCACGATCTCATCGAGAGACGCGGTGGTATCAAGGTGATCCTTGAGCCAGGAGAGAGTGAATTTCATTGTTGCTCTCCTTTACGAAGTCAGGCCGCTGACGAGGGACGGGATGTCGAGCGGGCGGAAGCCGTAATGATTCAGCCAGCGCACATCGGCCTCGAAGAACGGACGCAGGTCCGGCATGCCGTATTTGAGCATCGCGATGCGGTCGATGCCCATGCCCCAGGCGAAGCCCTGGTACTCGTCGGGATCGAGGCCGCAATTGCGCAGCACGTTCGGATGCACCATTCCGCAGCCCAGAATTTCGAGCCAGTCGGTGCCTTCGCCGAAGCGGATTTCGCCGCCCTTGCGCGAGCACTGGATGTCGACTTCGGCGGAGGGCTCTGTGAACGGGAAGAACGACGGGCGGAAGCGCATCTTCACCTGATCGACCTCGAAGAAGGCCTTGCAGAATTCTTCGAGAATCCATTTCAGGTGCGCGATGTTGGCCTGCTTGTCGATGACGAGGCCTTCGACCTGATGGAACATAGGCGTGTGTGTCTGGTCCGAGTCGTGGCGATAGGTGCGGCCTGGAATGATCACGCGGATCGGCGGCTTTTGCGACTGCATCGTGCGGATCTGCACCGGTGAGGTGTGCGTGCGCAGCACCTTGCGCTCGCCCTTCTCGTCTGGGGCAAGGAAGAAGGTGTCGTGCATCTCACGCGCCGGGTGGCCGACGGGGAAGTTGAGCGCCGTGAAATTGAGATAATCGGTCTCGATATCCGGTCCTTCCGCGACGGAGAAGCCCATATCGGCGAAGATCGCCGTGAGTTCCTCGATCACTTGGCTGATGGGATGGATGCGACCACGAGACTCGGGCGCTTCCGGCACGGGCAGCGTCACATCGATGCGTTCTGCCGACAGGCGCGCTTCTAGAGCCGACTCCGCCAGCGTCTCTTTCTTGGCGGCAATCGCGCCCTGCACCTTGTCGCGCAGGCCATTGATGAGCGGGCCGCGCTCCTTGCGCTCGTCCGGCGTCATGGCGCCGAGAGTTTTCAGCAATTCGGAGACGGAGCCCTTCTTGCCGAGCGCGGATACGCGCACAGCTTCAAGGGCCGCTTCGTCGCCGGCGGCTTCGACCTGAGAAAGCAGGTCATGTTCGAGATGGTTGAGATCGGTCATCGGTCCCTGGCCAGATGCAAGCGCTTTAAGTGAGGCGCGGCGCGGGAACCGTGAAGTCGTCCGAGCCGCGTGGTCGCAACCGACAGCATTCAGCCGTCAGCGCGGATGGTCTCGGAGAAGGGGGAGTAAGGCGGTGCGGCTGAACAAGCCAGCCGCACCGAAGCTAGTCTATCCGATTTTTAGGCGGCCTGCTGCGGCAGGGCGGCCTTGGCAGCTTCCACGTAAGCAGCGAAAGCCGCCGGCTCGTGGATGGCCAGTTCGGACAGGACCTTGCGATCGACCTCGATCCCAGCCTTGCCGAGACCGTCGATAAATCGGGAATAGGTCATGTCATGCATACGGACGGCAGCGTTGAGACGCTGGATCCAGAGAGCGCGGAAGGTGCGCTTCTTGTTGCGACGGTCGCGCGTCGCATACTGCATGCTCTTCTCGACCGCCTGCTTGGCGATGCGGATGGTGTTCTTGCGGCGGCCGTAGAAACCTTTGGCGGCCTTAAAAATCTTCTTGTGCTTGGCGTGGGACGTAACGCCCCGTTTGACGCGTGCCATGGGTAAACTCCTTCAAAATCCGGGATGGTGGGGAAGACCGCCTTAGCCGTTGGGCAGGAAGTACTTCTTCACATTGTAGGCGTCGCCCTCGAACATCGTCGTGGTGCCGCGCAGGTTGCGGATCTGCTTCTTGGTCCGCTTGATCATCCCGTGGCGCTTGCCGGCCTGGGCGTAAACGACCTTGCCGGTGCCAGTGATCTTGAAGCGCTTCTTCGCGCCAGATTTCGTCTTCAGCTTGGGCATTTTGCTCTCCTTTGGTCAGGCCTCGAGAGCGGCAAAACCGCCCTTTCAACCCATATTGCTACTGTGAGCAACACAAACCGCCACGGCAGCCCTAACAGCCGGGCGGTTCGATGAAGGGCGGCTTATGGCAGAAGGCCACCCAAAAAGCAATGGCCGCCGGAACCCCGACGGCCATGAATCTTGCCTTCATAGGAAGGTTTTAGCGAGGTGCGAGCACCATGACGACCTGACGGCCCTCGAAGTTCGGCTCCATCTCGACCTTGGCGATATCGCCCACGTCGGCCTTGACCCGGTCGAGAACCTTCAGGCCGAGCGACTGGTGCGCCATTTCGCGGCCGCGGAAGCGCAGGGTGATCTTCACCTTGTTGCCTTCCTCGAAGAAGCTCTTCATGGCCTTCATCTTCACATCGTAATCGTGATCGTCGATGCCCGGACGAAGCTTGATTTCCTTGACCTCGACGGTCTTCTGCTTCTTGCGCGCCTCGGCGGCCTTCTTCTGCTCCAGGAAGCGGAATTTGCCGTAATCGAGGATCTTGCAGACCGGAGGAGTGGCGTTCGGCGAGATTTCCACCAGGTCGAGGCCGGCGTCTTCAGCAACGCGCAGGGCATCGAAGAAGGGGACTACGCCCTTATTCTGTCCGGTATCATCGATCAGCTGAACTTCGCGGACTCCGCGAATGTCTCGGTTGGCGCGCGGACCTTCTTTCTGCGGCACCGGCAAGGGTCTCATGGGACGACGAATGGCTCTTATCTCCTGTTTAAGGGCTCAGTTGAGAGAGGAGACTTGACCTCAAGTCTCTGCAGGATGCTCAACGTTGCCGAGAATGATCTGACATTTCGCCCAAAATGGCGCGAAGTCAACTTGTTCTATGGCTAAAATGGTTCTCCAGAAGCGCTGAATACACATTCAGCGTGCCGGAAACCATGCGTTCGAGCGAGAAGTGGCGCTCTACATGGGACCGGGCCCGGGAGCCCAGCGCGATCCGGGCGCTGGCGCCCAGGTTGAGGGCCTCACCGATGGCCTCGGCCAAAGCCTCCGAGTCTCCCGGCGGAACCCGCCAGCCGGTCCGTTCCTGAGGGGTGACAGTCGGCGGGGCGAGAACGGTTTCCGGCACTGCCCCCAGATCGGATACGACGACCGGCGTGCCCATGGCCTGGGCCTCCACCGCCGAGCGGCCGAAGGCTTCCGGCTCCGTGGAGGGCACAGTCACCACGGCGGCGGTCAGGAAAGCCGCCGGCATGTCCGTGCAATGGCCGACCCGGCGCACGATGTCCTTCAGCTTGTTCGCCCCTATCAGGCTATCCAGCTCCTTCACATAAGAGTCGCGCCCCTGCGGATCGCCGGCGAGGATATAGACCGCATCCGTCACGCCCTTGTCGCGCAGTTTGGCCGCGGCCTCGATCAGAACCTTCTGGCCCTTCCAGCCCGTTAGTCGGGCCGCCAGCAGCACCACGCGCTCGTGGGGCGCCACGTTCCAGGCTTTTCTGAGCGCTTCGATCCGCTCCGGCGCGACCGCCCCGGGGGAAAACTTCAGGAAGTCCGTTCCGCGATAGATCACCCCCACCCGGTCGCCGGCCTGGGGATGCATCGAGCGGATCAGGTTGCTCGTATATTGCGAGTTGGCGATGACCACGTCGCCCCGGGCCATGACCGAGTTGTAGAGGATCTTCACCGAAGAGCGGCCGGAATAGCTGCCGTGATAGGTGGTCACGAAGGGAATGTTGAGGCTGCGCGCCGCGCCCAGCGCCACCCAGGCCGGGGCTCGGGAGCGGGCATGGATCAGCGACACCTGCTCCCGATGGCAGATCTTTGCGAGCTTGCGCACGTTGAGAAGCATGGAGATCGGGTTCTTCGTGGCAGCCGGAAACGGAATCCAGATGCCGCCCTTGGCCTGCAGCTCACCGACGAGCCGCCCGCCATCGGTTGCCACGAGCGCCCGCGCCCCGGCATTCACCAAACCTTCGGCGATGTCGACGGCGGTACGCTCCGCACCGCCGGCCTCAAGCTCCGGAATAATCTGCAGAATCGTCCTTCCCGCCAGGGGATGAACTTGGGATGACGGAAAAGCCGCTCCTCCGCCGGGTCGCGCTGAAAAACTCACCGATGTAAGAGCCTTCTTCAAAGAATGACAGAATCGCCTGTAAACGCTTGCTTCAAAGCAGTTGAGGATCGGTTAACCATGCAGCAAAGCGTCACGATCGGCAAAGATGCCGATGCACGCCGGATCGCCGTGATATCCCGCGAGGGCAAGGGGCCGCCCGTGGTCTGGCTCGGCGGTTTCAAGTCCGACATGCGGGCCACCAAGGCCGGCGCCATCGACGCCTGGGCCGAGAGGAACGGCCGCGCCTTCCTTCGCTTCGACTATAGCGGCCACGGCGAATCAGGCGGAAATTTCGAGGAAGGCACCATTTCCCGCTGGCTGGAGGAGGCGCTTGCGGTCATGGAGCAGCACCTCAAGGAGCGTCCCATCCTCGTCGGCTCCTCCATGGGCGGGTGGATTTCACTTCTGGCGGCACGCGAGTTGACGGCAAAGCGCCCTGCCCTTGCCCCTGCGGGCATCGTGCTCATCGCGCCCGCCACCGACATGACGGAAACGCTCATGTGGGCGCGTTTTCCCGAGGGCCTGCGGCAAGGTCTTGAAGAGACCGGCGTCTATTATCGCCCCTCCGCCTATTCGGAGGATCCCTACCCGATCACGAAAAAGCTGATCGAGGACGGCCGCCGCCATCTCCTTCTCGGGCAGCCGATCCAAACCGGCTGCCCCGTGCATATCCTGCAAGGGATGGAAGACCCCGACGTGCCCTGGAGCCACGCCCTCCGACTGGTCGAGCGCCTGCCGGGAGACAGCGTATCGCTCACGCTCATCAAGGACGGCGATCACCGTCTCTCGCGGGACGAAGATGTGGAGCGATTGATCGGGGCGATCGAAGCGATTGCCTGATGCAGGCGAAGGGGTGAGCCTTAATGCAGGCTCACCGTCGTCAGGTCATGCGCCCAGGCATTGGCGACCGCCGCGTCCATGGAATCGGTCAGGACGATGGGCTCGCCGCTGGCGGACAGGAGCGCGAAAAGCTCCATGCCGGGCTGCAGCTTCGGGGCCTGGGGAAAGAGCCGCGCCACGTCGTCGGAGCGCAGGGGTTTCACATAGGCCACATCGCCGAGGCCCAGATTGGCCAGCTCGGCCATATCCAGAGGCTGACCGGCATGATTGTTGATGTCGAAATTCATGGCCTTCTCCTTATGCGGCCGCCGTCACACCTTGTCCGAGGCGATAATGTCGATCTTGCGGATGATCCGCTCCGGCTCGGGCCGGGCCAGATCGATCGACAACAGGCCATTGGACAGATCCGCGCCCATCACCTCCATGCCGTCGACAAGGAGGAAGGTGCGCTGAAACTGACGGGCGGCGATGCCGCGATGAAGGAAGTGCCTGGTCTTGTCGTCGGACTGACGCCCCCGGATGACGAGCTGGCTCTCTTCCAGGGTCACTTCCAGCTGGTCCCGGGTAAAGCCGGCGACAGCCAGGGTGATGCGCAGACGCTCTGGAGCGTGCTCGGTGCGAGCGAGGCGCTCGATATTGTAGGGCGGATATCCATCCCCGGCAGCTTTTGCGACTCGGTCGAGCGCCTGCTCGATCTCATCGAAGCCTAACAGAAACGGGTGCCCAAAGGGCGACTGACGCGACATGTTCGAAGCCCAAGGTTAGAGGCACTTCGGTTGTTTGAGCCCGCTCATGCGGCACTCAAGGCGACCGTTACCGGCCGCTGACAGCAATATGGATATGGTTTCCGGGCGTATCAAGGGCTCGGCCAAGACAGCTTGGCTGGCCCCCGCTTCAAGGTAAACGACCGAGTTTCAGACCTTGCCGCGCCACCAAGCGACCTGCTCCGCCACCTGGACCGGCGACGTGCCGCCGAAGCTTGTGCGCGAGCGGACGGAGTTTTCGACGCTCAGAACGTCGAGGATGCCCTTGTGGATGCGCGGCTCCACGGCCTGCATGACCTCCAGCGGCAGCTCTTCGAGGGTGCAGCCCCGCTGCTCGGCTTCGGACACGATGCGCCCGGTCACATGGTGGGCATCGCGGAAGGGGATGTTGAGCGAGCGCACGAGCCAGTCGGCGAGATCGGTCGCCGTGGAGAAGCCGGCCCCGGCCACCGCCGCCATGCGCTCCGGCACGGGCTCCAGATCCTCGATCATCCCGGTCATGGCGGCGAGCACGATCTCGATGCTGTCGGCGGCATCGAAGACCTGCTCCTTGTCCTCCTGCATGTCCTTGGAATAGGTCAGCGGCAGCCCCTTCATCATGGCGAGCACGGCCATCAGCGAGCCGAAGATGCGGCCGGATTTTCCGCGCACCAGCTCCGCCGCGTCGGGATTGCGCTTCTGCGGCATCATGCTCGAACCGGTGGTCCAGCGGTCGGGCAGCTTCACGAAGCTAAAAGGAGCCGACATCCAGATGATGATCTCTTCCGCGAGCCGCGACAGGTGCACGGCGCTGATGGAAGCCGCCGCCATGAATTCGAGCAGGCTGTCGCGATCCGACACGGAATCGAGCGAATTGCGGGTCGGGCCATCGAAGCCCAGAGCCTTCGCGGTCATGTGCCTGTCGATGGGGAAGGAGGTGCCGGCGAGCGCGCCCGCGCCGAGCGGGCATTCGTTGAGGCGCTTGCGGGAATCGCGGATACGGCTGCGGTCGCGGCCGAACATTTCCACATAGGCCATCAGGTGATGCCCGAAGGTCACCGGCTGGGCGCTCTGGAGATGGGTGAAGCCCGGCATCACGGTCGCCACATGCTTTTCGGCCTTGGCAAGCAGGGCCTTGATGAGGTTCGTGAGCTGCTCCTCTGTGCGGTCATGGGCGTCGCGCATCCAGAGGCGGATATCGACGGCGACCTGATCGTTGCGGCTCCGCGCCGTATGCAGGCGTGCCGCGGGATCGCCCACGATCTCGCGCAGGCGGCTTTCCACATTCATGTGAATGTCTTCCAGCGCCTTCGAATAGGTGAAGTTTCCTGTATCGATCTCGCCCAGCACCCGCTGCAGACCTTGGTGGATCGCATCCCGGTCGCTCTCAGCGATGATGCCTTGCTTCGCCAGCATGGCGCTGTGGGCGATGGAGCCCTGGATGTCCTGGGCCGCTAGTCGCTTGTCGAAATCGATGGAGGCGTTGATCGCCTCCATGAGCGCGCTCGGCGAGGACGAGAACCGCCCACCCCACATGGTGTTGGCACCGGTCTTCTTGGCTTCTTCAGACACTGTGTTTCATCCAGAGATTAACGTTCGCAAGCCTTTGCCATAGGTCACCCCGCAAGGCAAAGGCGTTACAGAGATGCACAGGCATTAATCATCCTGGCTAACGTTTGCCAGTTTAAAACCAGTTGATAGACTCGACAGAGCCTGTGTGATTTGCATTCATACGTCGGCACAAGAAGGCGCACGTAGCGCCATAAGGGAACTGGCCTATGAGAAAACTACCGAAATTCCTCCTATCCGCCGCGATGGTCGCCACCATGGCAACCTCGTTCTCTGCCGTTCAGGCAGCGACGCCTCCGGACACACTGGTCCAGGCCTGGCAAATGGACGACATCATCTCGCTCGATCCGGCTGAAGTATTCGAGTTCACGGCGTCCGAGCTTCTGGGCAACACCTATGAGCGCCTGATTGCCTATGACTACAAGGACGTGTCCAAGATCTACGGCGAGGTCGCTGAATCCTGGACGGTCTCCCCCGACGGCAAGACCTTCACATTCAAGATCCGCCAGAACAAGAAGTTCAACTCCGGCAACCCGCTGACCGCTGAGGACGTTGCGTTCTCGCTCCAGCGCGCCGTGATCCTCGACAAGTCACCGGCCTTCATCCTGGGCCAGTTCGGCTTCACGAAAGACAACGTGAAGGACAAGATCAAGCAGACCGGCCCTTACGAGTTCACGATGGAACTCGACAATGCCTATGCGCCGACCTTCGTCCTGTACTGCATGACCTCCAGCGTCGCCTCAGTCGTCGACAAGAAGCTCGTGCTGCAGAACGAGAAGGACGGCGATTTGGGCTACAACTGGCTGAAGACCAAATACGCCGGATCCGGTCCCTTCTCGATCCGTGACTGGAAGGCGAACGAAGTCGTCGTGCTGGAGCGTAACCCGAATTACGATAAGAAGACTCCTCTCGCCCGCGTCATCTACCGTCACATCAAGGAAACGGCGACTCAGCGCCTGATGCTCGAGAAGGGCGACGTGGATATCGCCCGCAACCTGAACCCGGAAGAAATCGAAGCCCTTTCGAAGAATCCGGACATCAAGATCGATTCCGGCCCGAAGGGCGGCCTCTGGTATCTCGGCCTGAACCAGAAGAACCCGAACCTGGCGAAGCCCGAGGTTCGCAAGGCGCTCAAGTACCTCGTCGATTATGCGGCCATCGCCGACACGATCATGAAGCATAAGGGCACCGTCCATCAGGCGTTCCTGCCCAAGGGCTTCCTGGGCGCCGAGACCGAGAACCCCTACAAGCTCGACGTCGCCAAGGCGAAGGAACTGCTCGCGCAGGCCGGCCTGAAGGACGGCTTCACGGTGACCATGGACACGCGCTCCACAGCCGATGTCACCGGCACGGCGCAGGCCATTCAGAACACCTTCGCTCAGGCGGGCGTGAAGCTCGAGATCATCCCGGGCGACGGCAAGCAGACCCTGACCAAATATCGCGCACGCCAGCACGACATCTATATCGGCCGCTGGGGCGCGGATTATCAGGATCCGAACACCAACGCCGATACCTTCGCGGCGAACGACGACAACAAGGACGATGCGAAGGCGAAGCCCCTCTCCTGGCGTAATGCCTGGGATCCGGGCCCGCTGACCGCCAAGACCCGCGCCGCCGTCCTCGAAAAGGACGCCGAGAAGCGCGCCGCAATGTACAAGGAACTGCAGAAGTCGGTTCTGGATGATGGCCCATTCATCATCTACCTGCAGGAAGTCGAAGTCGCTGCTGAGCGCAAGAACGTCGATGGCTTCATCATCGGCCCGTCCTTCGACACCAACAGCGTCGCTCAGGCCAAGAAGAACTAATTTCTCGATGGCATCTTCAATCGCGAACGGAGGCGGAGGGCACGATGCCCTCCGCTTCTATCTTACAAAGATCGTCCAATTCATTCTCGTGCTGGCGACGACCCTGCTCGGGCTTGTTGCCGTCACCTTCGTCATCGGCCGCGTGGTTCCCATCGACCCCGTGATCGCCATCGTCGGCGATAGAGCTCCCCCGCATGTCTACGAGCGCGCCCGCCAGGAACTCGGCCTCGATCTGCCGCTCATCCAGCAGTTCTGGGTTTACCTGAAGAAGGCCGCTACCGGCGATTTCGGCAATTCTGTTCTCACCACTAATCCGGTGATGACGGATATCATCAACGCCTTTCCGGCGACGTTCGAGCTGGCGACGCTCGGCACCCTGATCGGCACGCTCATCGGCATCCCGCTCGGCGTTCTCGCCGCGGTGAAGCGCGGCAGCCTCATAGATCAGGTCGTGCGCTTCCTCGGGTTGGCAGGCTATTCCATTCCGATCTTCTGGCTCGGCCTCATGAGCCTGCTGCTGTTCTACGCCAAGCTCGGCTGGGTCGCAGGGCCCGGACGCATCGATGTGACCTATTCCTATCTCTACACGCCGGTCACCAACATCGTGCTGCTCGACACGGCCATGCAGGGCCAATGGGAGGCGTTCGGTGATGCGCTCTCGCACATCATCCTGCCCGCGTGCCTGCTCGGCTATTTCTCGCTCGCCTATATCAGCCGCATGACCCGCTCGTTCATGCTCAACGAGCTGGCGCAGGAATATGTCATCGCCGCGCGCGTGAAAGGCCTCTCCGAAATGCGCGTGATCTGGCGTCATGCCCTGCGCAACGCCGCCGTGCCGCTGGTGACCGTGATCGCCCTCTCCTACGCGAACCTGCTCGAAGGCTCCGTGCTCACCGAGACAGTGTTCGCGTGGCCGGGCTTAGGCCAGTACATCACCAATTCCCTGCAGAACGCCGACATGAACGCGGTGCTGGGCGGAACGCTGGCGATCGGCACCGTCTTCGTGCTGCTCAATCTCGTCTCCGACCTGCTTTATCGTCTGCTCGATCCGAGGACCCGCTGATGGCTGGCGCCCCTCTCGCAACTCAACCCTCCAGCCTGCGGGCATGGCTTCTCTCCGCAGAGCCGCATTCCCGCTGGCAGGCTCGCCTCGGCCGCTTCTATCTCGGCTGGCGCTCGTTCACGACGAACCCGCTTGCCGTGCTGGGCTTGAGCATCGTTCTGCTGCTGCTCTTCGTGGCGGTCTTCGCGGATTTCATCGCGCCCTATTCGCCTATCGCTGGCGGAGACCTTCGCACGCAGCGTCTCCTGCCGCCGAGCGAGACCTTCTGGCTCGGCACGGACGATCAGGCGCGGGACATCTTCTCCCGTATCATCTACGGCTCGCGCATCACGCTGTTCGTGATCGTGCTGGTGTCGATCATCGCGACGCCCATCGGCCTTCTGGTCGGCACCGTCTCCGGCTATCTCGGCGGCTGGGTCGATACGGTGCTTATGCGCATCACGGACATCTTCCTCGCCTTCCCCCGCCTCGTCCTCGCGCTGGCCTTCGTGGCGGCTCTGGGACCGGGCATCGAGAACGCCGTCATCGCCATCGCGATAACCTCCTGGCCGCCTTACGCGCGCATCGCCCGCGCCGAGACGATGATGATCCGCAACAGCGATTTCATCGCGGCCGTGAAGCTGCAGGGCGCCTCCACACCGCGCATCATCCTGCGTCACATCGTGCCGCTCTGCATGTCCTCGCTCATCGTGCGCGTGACGCTCGACATGGCGGGCATCATCCTCACTGCAGCAGGCCTCGGCTTCCTCGGCCTCGGCGCGCAGCCGCCCGCGCCGGAATGGGGCGCGATGGTTGCCACGGGCCGCAACTACCTCATCGATCAATGGTGGGTCGCCGCCATGCCGGGCATCGCCATTTTCGTGGTGAGCCTCGGCTTCAACCTGCTGGGTGACGGCCTGCGCGACGTCCTCGATCCGAAGGCTGCCAAATGACGAAGCCGCTTCTCGAAGTCGAGGACCTGCGCGTCCGCTTTCATCTTCGCACCGGCGTCGTCGAGGCAGTGCGCGGCCTCTCGTTGCAGCTCGGCCGCGAGCGGCTGGGCATCGTCGGCGAATCCGGCTCCGGCAAGTCGCAGACGGGCCGCGCGATCCTCGGTCTCACGCCGCCGCCCGGCGAAGTGACCGCCAAGCGCCTCACCTTCGACGGGATCGACCTGCTCACCGCCTCGAAGCGCACGCTGCGCCAACTGCGCGGCGGGCGCATCAGCATGGTGATGCAGGACCCGAAATATTCGCTCAACCCGGTCATGACCATCGGCGAGCAGATCATCGAGGCGTATCAGGCGCACAAGAAGTCCGGGCGCGGGGAAGCGCGCGAGAAGTCGCTCGCCATGCTGGAAGCGGTGAAGATGCGCGATCCGCAACGCGTATTCTCGCTCTATCCGCACGAGGTCTCGGGCGGCATGGGCCAGCGCGCCATGATCGCGATGATGCTCGTTACCGATCCTGATCTTCTCATCGCCGACGAGCCGACCTCCGCGCTCGACGTCACGGTGTCCATGGAGATCCTGCGCATCCTCGACGAACTCGTCTCCGAACGCGGCATGGGTCTCATCTTCATCTCGCACGATCTGAAGCTCGTCTCGTCGTTCTGCGACCGCGTGCTCGTGATGTATGCCGGCCGCGTGGTGGAGGAGCTGGAGGCTAAGAATCTTCGCGAGGCCAAGCATCCCTATACGCAGGGCCTCATGCGGTGCCTTCCGACGCTGGCGGACGACGTTCGCCCGCTCCCCACCCTCAACCGCGATCCCTCGTGGGCTCTGTGAACGGGGGATTTTAAAACCAATGCTCGATATTCAAAATCTCAAAGTCGTCTACGGCACCGGCCGCATGAGGGTCGAGGCCGTCAAGGACGTGAGCTTCCACGTGGAGCAAGGCGCATCCTACGGACTCGTGGGCGAATCCGGCTCCGGCAAATCGACGGTTTTGCGCGCCATCTGCGGCCTCGCACCCGTCTCTGGCGGCCACGTGAAGGTCGCCGGCCGTGAAGTCACTACGCCGCGTGGCAAGGATTTCTACCGCACCGCGCAGATGGTGTTCCAGGACCCTTACGGCTCGCTCCATCCGCGTCACACGGTGGACGATACGCTCTCGGAACCGCTCGCCATTCATGGCGAGAAGGATGTGGAAGCGCGCATTCTCCAGGCGCTAAAGGAAGTCGGCCTCGGGCCCTCCTTCCGCTTCCGCTATCCGCACCAGCTCTCCGGCGGCCAGCGTCAGCGCATCGCAATCGCCCGGGCGTTAATCCTGCGCCCGAAGGTCCTCCTTCTGGACGAGCCCACATCGGCGCTCGATGCCTCCGTGCAGGCGGAGATTCTCAACCTTCTGGACGAGCTGCGCCGCAAGCTCGGCCTGACCTATATTCTGGTGAGCCACGACCTCGCGGTCGTCGCGCATCTGTGCGAGCGTCTTCTGGTCATGCGCCATGGCGAAGCCGTCGAGGAAACAACCTCCGCGGCTTTGCGCTCGGGCGAGGCCTCCAACGAGTACACGCGGTCCCTGATCCAGGCGAGCCAGGGCTTTACGCGCGATCCATCCCAACCGGCGCCCGCTTTCGCCGGTTGATTTTCATTCATTGATCCGACGAGCAGAAAAACCGATGTCCTCTTCCGCCCCGATGCCCGTCTTCGACGGCCACAACGATGTTCTTCTTCGCCYGATGCGCGGCAAGATCCAGCCCGAGAAGGCGTTTCTGGACGGCGACAATATCGGCCATCTCGACTGGCCGCGCATGAAGCAGGGCGGCATGTTCGGCGGCTTCTTCGCGGTCTATGTTCCCTCGGAAGACATGGGCACGGATGTCGATTCGCTCATGTCCCGCGCGCAATACGACGTGCCCCTGCCGCCGCCGCTGCATTTGAACGGCAGCCAGCAAGTGACCGTGCACATGTCGTCGCTGCTGATCCGCATCGAACGCGCTTCGAACAGCGAGGTGAAGATCTGCCGCAGCGCCGCCGACATCCGGCACTGCCTCGATAACGGCAAGCTCGCCGCGATCCTCCACATCGAGGGCGCGGAGGGCATCGATCCCGACCTGCACATGCTGGACGTGCTCTATGAGAGCGGCCTCCGCTCCATAGGTCCGGTCTGGAGCCGCTCCAACATCTTCGGCCACGGCGTGCCGTTCCGCTTTCCCTCAACGCCTGATACGGGCCCGGGCCTCACCGAGCGCGGCCGCGAGCTTATCCGTGCCTGTAATCGCCTGAAGATCATGATCGACCTCTCGCACCTGAACGAGCAGGGTTTCTGGGATGTGGTGAAGCTGTCGGACGCGCCGCTCGTCGCCACTCATTCGAATGCCTACGAGGTGTGCCGGCACTCCCGCAACCTCACGGACAGGCAGCTCGCCGCCATTCGAGAGAGCCGCGGCATGGTGGGCGTGAACTTCGCCACCTCGTTCATCCGTCCCGACGGACGACGCAACGACGACACGCCGCTGGAAGAGATGATCCGCCACATGGATCACCTGATCGAGCATGTGGGCGTGGACGGCGTCGGCTTCGGCTCGGACTTCGACGGCGCGACCATTCCGGCCGAGATCGGCGACGTGCGCGGCCTCCCCCGCCTCGTCGACGCCATGCGCAGGCATGGCTACGACGAAGCGACGCTGCGCAAGCTCTGCTACGAGAACTGGGTGAATGTTCTGGAGCGCACTTGGGGTCGGTGAGGCCCGTTCACGGATAAAGATCCCCATTAGGGATGAACCTTATCCCTCAGTGTCATTCCCGGCCGAAGCGTCAGCGGAGGGGAAGGGAATCCACTCACAAGCGCGGTGCTATGGATCCCCTTCCTTCGCCTACGGCTCGCCGGGGATGACACTCTGCGCGTCATGGCCGGGCTTGATCCGGCCATCCCGATTGGAAGAGTACGACGCTTGAAAGCATCGGAATCACCGGCGCAAGGCCGGTGATAACAACGTGGATCACTTAACGCTCAGCCTTCGCCGTCAACGCGAAGATACTTGCGATCCCCCCCACGCCCAGCATCAGCAGCAGGCTGACCGCGTTGATCGCCGGTGACGCACCCTCTCGCATCTGGCCGTACATCGTGATCGGCAGCGGTGAATCGGAACCCACGAGCATCAGCGTCGTGTTGAAGTTCTCAAACGACATGAGAAGCGCGACCAGTCCCGCGCCGATGAGCGCCGGCATCAGGAAAGGCAGCGTGACCGTGCGCAGGACGCGGACGCGGCTGGCGCCGAGATCGAAGGCTGCTTCTTCCAGCGAGCGGTCGAACTTGCGCAGGCGCGCCGCGATGATGAGCGTGGCGATGGTGAGGATGAAGGAAAGCTGGCCCAGCACCACCAGCGGCAAGCCGGGGCGCAGGAAGTCGAGATCCATCTGAAGCCATTCCTCCAATCCGTTCGCCACGCGCGATAAGAAAGCGAGGATCGAGATGCCGAGCACGACGCCGGGAATGACGAGCGGCCAGAGCATCATCATCGCCAGGAGGGTCTTGCCGCGAAACTCGGCGCGCTCCAGCACCCAGGCATTCACCGTGCCGATGAGCACGGCAAGCAAAGCAACGGGGATCGCAATCTTGAAGCTGTTGGCGATGGTGTCGAGCCAAATGGGATCCACCAGCACGCCGGGCTTGGCCCCGGATGCGCCCGTGCCGGTGAACCATTCCAGCGTGAAGCCGCGCCAGGGCGGCGACGGGAACGGGCTTGCGTTGAACGCGAAGATGGCGACGACGAGGAGCGGGGCAAACAGGAACAGGTAGAACGCCGCGATGTAGAGCTTCCAAGTGAAGGACGGACGGTTCATGGTTCTTACGCCTGCTTCAAGGTGGTGCCGAGGCTCTGCCCCGTAAGGCGCAGGCCCGCCCACACGATGGCGGAGGACAGCATGAGGAGAAGCATGCCGAAGGCAGCGCCCTGCGGCCAGTTGAAGCGCGTGATGAACTGCGCGTAGATCTGCTCCGTGAACCACAACCCGTTCTTGCCGCCAAGCAGCACCGGCGTCGCGAAATTGCCGACGGTGAGCATGAACACGATGATCGAGCCCGCCACGATGCCCGGCATCGCATGGGGGATGACGATGCGGCGCAAAACGGTCCAGCGACTGCCGCCCAGATCGTAGCCGGCCTCGACGACGGACGGCTCCAAACTTTCAAGCGCGTTGGCGAGCGGCACGATCATGAAGAGAAGCCCGCCATAGACGAGGCCCAGGATCACCGCGCCATCGTTGTAGAGAAGCTCCACCGGTTGGTCCGCGAAGCCGATGGCGCGCAGGGTGTAGGAGATCACGCCGGTCTCGCGCAGCAGGATCATCCAGCCGAGCGTGCGCACGAGTTCGGACACCCAGAACGGCAGGAGGCACAACAGCAGCAGCATCGCCTTCGCGCGCCCCCGCGCCACGCGGGCGATGTAGAGGGCGATGGGAAAGGCGAGGACGAGGGTGAGCGCCGTCACCAGGATCGACATGATCGCCGTGCGGGCGAAAGTGCGCCAGTAGAGCGGCTCGGTGAAGAATTCGAGATAGTTGCCGAACCCGAATGCATAGACGCGTGGCGCAACCCGCTCGCTGAAGGAGAGGATGAGAATCTCCACATGCGGCAGCACGATGAGCAAGCCGAGCCAGAGGGCCGCCGGGGCCAGAAGCAGAAACAGCGTGAGGCGCTGCGCCGGTTTCGTGATCATGCGGCGAAGACCTTCATGGCATCCGTCGTCCAGCCCACATGGACCGGCGCGCCGACCTCGATGCCGGCGAGCGGCCCGGCCTGCGGCAGCACCGCGCGCACCGGCTGATCGAAACCTGACGCGTCGATGAGCAGGCTTGAATTCGCGCCGTCGAACAGAACCGCCGAGACGCGGCCCTCAAAGCGGTTGGGCAGGCTGCTCAACGCGGACGAATCCTGCGCCAACGCGACTGCCTCCGGCCGCACGAAGGCGAGCGTTGCCTTATCCGCCACCTTGCCCTGCCCCTGAAGGACGGTGCCCGACGGCAAGCGTACGGAAACGGAACCGTTGGAGGCCGCGGCCGCCTCACCCTGCCACTTGTTCGTCTCGCCAACGAAGCTCGCGACGAAGGGCGTCGCGGGATTGTGGTAGAGCTCGCGCGGGCTCCCAACCTGCTCGAACTGCCCCTGGTTCATCACCGCGATGCGGTCGGACATCACGAGCGCTTCGGACTGATCGTGAGTGATGTAAGCGAATGTCGTGTTGAATGTGCCCTGCAGCTGCTTGAGCTCGATCTTCATGTGCTCGCGCAGCTTCAGATCGAGCGCGCCGAGCGGCTCATCGAGCAGCACGAGTGTCGGCTCAAGGACGAGGCAGCGGGCGATGGCGACGCGCTGGCGCTGGCCGCCGGAAAGCGCCGTTACGCGGCGGTCGCCGAAGCCCTTCAGGCCCACGCGCTCCAGCATACGGTTCGCCCGCTCATCGGCTTCCGCGCGCCCGATACCCCGGCAGGTTAAGCCATAAGCCACATTCTCACCCACGCTCATCATGGGAAAGAGCGCGAGGCTCTGGAACACCATGTTCACCGGGCGCTTGTTGGCGGGAACGCCGATCATCGACTGAGCCCGAATGCGGATGTCGCCGGAGGTCGGATGCTCGAAGCCGGCGATCATGCGCATCAGCGTGGTCTTGCCGCAGCCGGACGGCCCGAGAATGGAGAAGAACTCTCCGGGCGCAACGCTGAAGCTCACATCGTTGACGGCCGCATAAGAGCCGAAACGCTTCACGACATTGAGGAGATCGAGATCGGTGGAATGTGCCATGGACGTACGCCGAAAAAGGTCATCCCCCGGGCAAGCCGGGGGATGATGGTCAATCGAAGTGGAGACTTACGAACCGGCTTTCAGACGGTCGAGAACCTTGCCCTCGATTTCTTCGAGACCAGCAGGCACGGCCGGATACCACTTGATGTTGTCGATAGCAGCCTTCGGGAAACTCTCGGCGAACTGATCCTTCAGCTTGCCCTGCATGAGCTTGTCGGCGCCGTTGGAAGCGGTGAAGTTACCCGCAGCAGCGGCCACCTTCGCGGCGATCTCGGGACGCATGTTGAAGTTGATCCACTTGTAGGCGGCGTCGTCGCTGCGGCCCTTGGCGGGGATCGCGAACGTGTCGACCCAGCCCAGAGCACCGGACTTCGGCGCGATGAACTTCATGTCGGCGTTCTCGGCATTGAGCTTCCAGCCGCCCGTATCCCACGCCATGGCGGCGACGATCTCACCGGAACGCACGGCGTTGAGGAGCTGGTCCGAGCCTTCCCAGAAGAACTTCACGTTCTTCTTGCACTCGGCAAGCTTGGCGCCGACCTTGTCCATCAGCGCGGCATAAGCCTTCGCATCGCCGTAAGCCGCAAAGGGATCCATGCCGTTGGCGAAAGCGAACGCGATCAGCGCGGGGCGCTTGGCGCGGAAGCTGGTCTTGCCGGCAAGCGACGGGTCGCAGAGATCGTTGTAATCGGCCACCTTGGGCGCAGCCTTCGCGTTTACGACGAGACCGTCCGTGCCCCAGATGTGGGGAACGCCGTAGACCTTGCCGTCAACGGTGGTGTTCTTCTTGGTCGCTTCCAGCATGGAGCCGATGAAGAGGTCGGACTTGAGCTTGGAGAGATCGAGAGGCTTGTAGATGCCGAATTCCGTCTGCGGGCCGGCGATACGGTCCTGGCTCGGCTGCACGATGTCGAAGCCCGCGCCTTGAGTCGCGCGCAGCTTGGAGATCATCTCTTCGTTGTTGGAGGTCGTGACCTCCACCTCGATGCCGGTTTCCTTCGTGAACTCCGCGATCACGTCTGCCGGTGCGTAACCCGACCAGGTCAGGAGCCGCAGCTTCTCGGCGGCCTGGGCCGTACCGGCGATCATCAGAGCGGCGAAGGCCGTAGCCAGCTTCAGGCTGGCGCGCTTGGTCAACATTGTTCATCCTCCATGTGGACGGGCTCTTACCCTGTTCCCCAGTTGCAAAGTTATATGACAGTCAAACGACACGCTAGGGGGTCTGAAGCCGGCTCATCAACCCTTCACAGGTGACAGGGCCGGACCCCGTCGGTAAAGATAAGCTCCGCTGTTCCGGAGCCTTTTTTGCCATGCGCACCTTCTATCCCGAAATCGAACCTTACGATCACGGCATGCTCGATGTGGGGGATGGACACCAAGTCTATTGGGAGCTGTGCGGCAATCCCAATGGCAAACCCGTGGTCTTCCTGCATGGCGGCCCCGGCGGCGGCTGTTCGCCGACCCAGCGCAGGCTGTTCGACCCGAAAGAATACCGTATCCTGCTTTTCGATCAGCGTGGCTGCGGACGCTCGACGCCCTATGCGAGCCTGGAGGCCAATACCACCTGGCATCTGGTGGCCGATATCGAGCGTCTGCGGGCCATGATCGGTGTGGACAAGTGGATGGTGTTCGGCGGGTCCTGGGGGTCGACGCTCGCCCTTGCCTATGCGGAAACTCACCCCGAATGCGTGACCGAGCTCGTGCTGCGTGGCATCTTCACGCTGCGCCGCTCGGAGCTGCTCTGGTATTATCAGGAAGGCGCATCCTGGATCTTCCCCGACAAGTGGGAAGGCTTCCTCGCTCCGATCCCGGAGGAGGAGCGAGGCGACCTGATGGCCGCCTATCGCAAGCGCCTGATCGATCCCGATCCCGCCGTTCGCGCCAAGGCGGCGCGGGCCTGGAGCCTGTGGGAGGGCGAGACGATCACGCTGCTCCACAATCAGGATTACAGCGACCAGTTCGGCGACGAGCACTACGCCATCGCCTTCGCACGCATCGAGAACCATTACTTCGTCAACGAGGGATGGTTCGAGGAAGGCCAGTTGCTCCGCGATGCCCATAAGCTGAAGGGCATCCCTGGCGTCATTATCCAGGGCCGCTACGACATCGCCACTCCGGCCAAGAGCGCATGGGACCTGCACAGGGCCTGGCCGGAAGCGCAATTCATCATGGTGCCCGATGCCGGCCACGCGGTGAGCGAGCCGGGCATCACGCATCATCTCATCGAAGCGACGGATCGTTTTGCGAACCAATAAGCGTCATCCCGGGGCTGCGTCGGCAGAACCCGGGATCATTTTCAGAGTAAGGCGCTTTAATCGTCTTACGATCCCGGATCGCCTCGCGGCGTCCGGGATGACGGTGATCCGGCTTACTTCGCCGTCCAGCCGCCATCCATGGAGATGTTCGCGCCGGACATCTGGCTCGCCGCGTCCGAGCACAGGAACACGGCCATCGCCGCCACCTGATCGACCGTCACGAACTGCTTGGTGGGCTGGGCTTCCAGCAGCACGTCATTGATGACCTGCTCCTTGGTGAGGCCGCGTGCCTTCATGGTGTCGGGAATCTGCCTCTCGACCAGCGGCGTCCAAACGTAGCCGGGGCTGATGCAGTTCACCGTGACGCCATGAGCCGCGACTTCGAGCGCCACGGTCTTCGTGAGGCCTGCGATGCCGTGCTTGGCGGCCACATAGGCCGACTTGAAGGGCGACGCCACGAGGGAGTGAGCCGAGGCCGTGTTGATGATGCGGCCCCATCCGCGCGCCTTCATGCCGGGCACTGCCGCGCGGATGCCATGGAAGGCCGATGTGAGGTTGATTGCGATGATCTGGTCCCACTTCTCGACCGGGAATTCCTCGACCGGCGAGACGAACTGGATGCCCGCGTTATTGACGAGAATATCCACGCTGCCGAAGGTCTTCTCAGCCTGATGAATCATGTCGGCAATCTCGTCGCCCTTCAGCATGTTGGCCGGCGAATAAACCGCCTTCACGCCGAATTCGCTCTCGATCCCTGCGCGGGTCTTTTCGATCTCCGCCGCATCGCCGAGGCCGTTGATGACCACATTCGTCCCTTCCTTGGCGAGGGCCCGGGCGATAGCCAGCCCGATTCCGCTGGTGGAACCCGTGACGACGGCGGTCTTGGATGTCAAAGTCATGGTCTGCTCCGCATGGGCCCTCAAGGCCCGTCATGTGAGGGTGGCATAGCACGAAGCGAGAACCAGAGTTTAGTCCATAAAAAGAGGATGGGTCGCCAGGCCTACGCAGCCCGGCATGGCTGCATCCGGTGCATGGCAGGCACTCGTTCGGTACTTGCCATTGTTGCGTCACCGCTGATGTGGGATGAATGGGCCTATCTTATCGTCACTGCCACTGATGGGTGAATGGTGCAGCCCCCAAGATTCCTCCCCTGCGGCGACAGCGCCCTGACCATCGAGTTCGGAAGCACGGTGGATCCTGAGCTCAACGCCAAGGTCCTCGCTCTCGACGAAGCACTCCGTTCCCAGCCGGTTAAAGGCCTGCTGGAGACGGTGCCGACCTATCGTTCGCTGACGGTCCAATTCGACCCTGCGGTTCTGGATTATGACGCCCTCATCCGCTTTCTGACCGAGACGAGCGCAGAGCTGAAGCCCCGTGAGAGCACGGGCAAGCGCTGGCGGGTGCCGGTGGTCTATGGCGGCGAGTTTGGCGTCGATCTCGAAAGCGTCGCGGAATCGAAAGGCCTGACGCCTCACGAGGTGATCGAGATCTTTTCGAGTGCCGTCTACAGGATCTATCTGATCGGATTTATGCCAGGCTATGCCTATCTTGGAGGCCTCGATCCCCGTCTCGTGACCTCGCGCAGAACCCACCCGCGGCCGAAAGTGCCGAGCGGCGTGATTATGATCGGCGGCGAGCAGGCGGGTATCGTGCCCATGGAGATGCCGAGCGGCTGGCATCTTCTGGGACGCACGCCCGTGCGCAGTTACGCCCCGGAGCGGGACCCGACATTTCTTTTCGAAGCCGGCGACGAGATCGTGTTCGAGCCCATCGATGCCTCGCGCTGGGATGCGCTGGAAAAAGCGGCGCTCGCAGGCGAGCCCGTTGCCGAACAGGTGCGCTCATGACGAGCCTCATCGTGAAAACCTGCGGGCCGATGACGAGCCTTCAGGATTGGGGCCGCCTCGGCTATCAGCGCTTCGGCGTATCACCTTCCGGGGCCATGGACCGGCGCTGTCTTGCGGTAGCGAATGCGCTTGTCGGCAACGGACCGGAGACGGCCGCCATCGAGTTCGTCAATCTCGGCGGCACCTTCACGGTTGAGGGTGGCGAGCTGCATGTGGCGCTCATTGGCGCCGATTGCACGATGCATATCGATGATGTGCCGGTCGAGCCTCAGATATCGGCCATTCTGAAGGAAGGCCAGACGCTGCGGATCGGCCATGCGCGCACGGGGACGTTTGCTTACCTTGCAGTTGCGGGCGGTTTCGCTATCGAGCCCCAATTGGGCAGCTTGTCGTTCCATCTGCGCTCGCAACTCGGCGGCCTGAACGGGTCCGCGCTGAAAGCAGGCGACCACCTTCCCTGCGGCGATGGTGTGGGCGACCCCATGCCGATGCATCTGCCTCTTTCCATCCCCGAGGAGACAGGCCCCATCCGCGTGATGCTGGGACCGCAGGACGATTACTTCACCGAAGATGCCATCAGCACATTCCTGAACGCGGAGTTCACGATCAGCCCCCAGGCCGACCGCATGGGATTTCAGCTCAACGGCCCGCAGCTCGAACACGCGAAGGGCTTCAACATCGTCTCCGACGGCATCGTCGACGGGCATATCCAGGTGCCGGGCAGCGGCCTGCCGATCGTGCTCATGCGCGACCGGCAGACGGCAGGCGGCTATCCGAAGATCGCGACGATCATCAGCACCGATCTCGCGCGTTTCGCACAGCTGCGCCCCGGCTCGCCGGTTCGTTTTCGCGCTGTTTCACGCGAGGAGGCCGTTGCCGCCGCACGCCAGTTCAAGGATTGGATCGCCGCATTGCCGTCAGCGCTCAAGCCTCTGCGCTTCGACCTGACGACCGAGCATCTGCTCAGCACCAATCTCATCGGCGGCATGGTGGATGCGCTGGCGCAGAAGGCGCACGACCACACATCGTGAAAAAGTTTGGGGCGCTGATCCCAGCGCCCCGTTCCCTCTTACTTGGTCTTGACGCCGCTCTCATCTGAGCGATCCGCCGCGCCCGCAGCTTTCGCCTCGCGGCGGCGTTCGTGCAGGACGTATTCGGTGTAGCCGTTGGGCTGCTCGACGCCCTTGAAGATCAGGTCGCTCGCCGCCTGAAAGGCGGGGCCGTCGAAGCTCGGCGCCATTGGCTTGTAGAGCGGATCGCCCGCATTCTGCCGGTCCACCACTTCCGCCATGCGGCGCAGGGTCTGCATCACTTGGTCCTGCGTGGCGATACCGTGGCGCAGCCAGTTGGCGAGGTGCTGGCTCGAGATGCGCAGGGTCGCGCGGTCTTCCATGAGGCCGACATCGTGGATGTCCGGCACCTTSGAGCAGCCSACGCCCTGGTCGACCCAGCGCACCACRTARCCGAGAATGCCCTGSCAGTTGTTGTCSAGCTCCTGCTGCACGGCGTCAGGTGCCCAGTTGGATTGCGAGACTGGAATGGTGAGAATGTCGGAGAGTTTGGCGCGCGGGCGCTTCTTCAACTCCTCCTGACGCGCCGGCACGTTCACCTGATGATAGTGCAGCGCGTGCAGCGTCGCGGCTGTGGGCGACGGCACCCAGGCGGTGTTCGCGCCCGCCTGCGGATGGCCGATCTTCTGCGCCATCATATCCGCCATCTTGTCCGGCGCGGCCCACATGCCCTTGCCGATCTGCGCCTTGCCCGGCAGACCACAGAGCAGGCCCACATCGACATTGTTGTCCTCGTAAGCCTTGATCCACGCGGTCGACTTCATGTCGTTCTTGCGGATCATGGGGCCGGCTTCCATGGAGGTATGGATCTCATCGCCGGTGCGGTCCAGGAAGCCGGTGTTAATGAACACGATGCGCTCGGCCGCCGCCTTGATGCAGGCCTTGAGGTTGACGCTGGTGCGCCGTTCCTCGTCCATGATGCCCATCTTCAGCGTGTTGCGGGACATTCCCAGCATGTCCTCGACCGCGCCGAACAGTTCGTTGGCGAACGTCACTTCGTCCGGTCCATGCATCTTGGGTTTCACGATATAGACCGAACCCGCGCGGCTGTTGCGCGTCGGGCTCTTGCCCTTCAGGTCGTGGATCGCGATCAGCGACGTGACGGCGGCATCGAGAATGGTCTCGGGAATTTCCTGACCGGATTCATCCAGCACCGCATCGGTGAACATGTGGTGGCCCACATTGCGCACGAGCATGAGGCTGCGGCCATGCAGGCGCACCTCGCCGCCGTTTGGCGCGGTATAAATCCGATCTGGGTTGAGCTTGCGCTCGACAATGCGTCCACCCTTCTCGAATTTCTCGACCAGATCGCCCTTCATGAGGCCTAGCCAGGTGCGGTAGATCTCGACCTTGTCGTCCGCATCCACCGCCGCGACGGAATCCTCCAGGTCCATGATGGTGGAGACAGCCGATTCGATGACGAGATCGGCAATGCCGGCGGCATCGTCCGCGCCGATGGGGCTGGAGCGGTCGATCCTGATCTCGATATGTAGGTTGTTATGCCGGATCAGCACGGCGGAGGGGTTGGCCGCATCGCCCTGATAGCCCACGAACTGCGCCTGATCCTTGAGCCCGGTCTCGCTGCCATCCTGAAGCTTGACCTTCAGGGCGCCACCCTGAACGGAATAGCCGGTGGCGCTCGTGTGGCTTCCTCCAGCGAGCGGTGCCGCTTGGTCGAGCAGATCACGGGCACGGGCGACCACTTTCGCGCCGCGCACCTTGTTGTAGCCACCCGAGCGCGTGGCGCCCTCGTCCTCGGAGATCGCATCCGTGCCGTAAAGGGCATCGTAGAGGCTGCCCCAGCGGGCATTGGCGGCGTTCAGCGCATAACGGGCATTGGAGGTCGGCACCACGAGCTGGGGACCGGCGATGCGGGCGATCTCATCGTCCACGTTCTGCGTGTTGACCGAGAAATCCCCGGGCTCCGGCAGCACATAGCCGATGTCGCGCAGGAACCGCTCATACTCGGCCTGATCGAGAGGCCGCCCGGCACGGGCGCGATGATAATCGTCGATCTGGCCCTGAATCTTGTCGCGGACAGCCAGAAGCTCGCGGTCACGTGGACCAAAGTCCCGCACCAAGCCCGCAAGGCCCTTCCAGAAGGCATCGGCGGATACGCCCGTGCCATTCAGGGCCTCCCGCTCGATGAATTCGTGAAGGACCGGTGCAACCTGGAGGCCGTTCGTCTGGACGCGCGTCATTGTTCCCGCTTTCTTGGAGTGGACATTCCGAGCCTTAGCTTAAGGCGCAGCGACTAGAAATGAAGATAGTCACCCTTTCCATGAGACAAAGGACTGATGCACCGCACAAATGAAAGCAGACAACAAAAAAGCCGCCCGAAGGCGGCCTTTTGAAAATTTGGTGGAGCCAGGCGGGATCGAACCGCCGACCTCTTGCATGCCATGCAAGCGCTCTCCCAGCTGAGCTATGGCCCCATTTGAACCGCGGTGTTTGGGGCACCGCGGCCAGGCGCTGCTTCAAGCAGCGGCGTCTCTATAGTCGGGTCCGGCGCGAGGTTCAAGTCTCTTCGTCGTCTTCGAGATCACTATCGATCAGGTCCGCCACATCGTCGTCGCCCTCTTCCTCGTCCTCGAGGAAAGTGTCGTCGGTGTCGTCACCCACGTCGATATCGTCCTCGGTCGAGACGTCCTTCTCGTTCTCGCCAGCCTCAACCTCGTCGAGGGAGACCATCTCAGGGCCCGCTGCCTCGATTTCGGTATCCTCTTCCTCGACTTGCTTGCGGGCGATTGCGGGCGCAGCGACGCGGGTCAGGGCAACGGCCTGGAAAACGGTGCCGCATTTCGGGCAGACCGCAGGGTCCCTGTTGAGATCATAGAATTTCGCGCCGCAGCTCATGCACTGGCGCTTCAAGCCGAGTTCCGGTTTGGCCACGGGTGATTGCCTTCATAGAGTGAATCGTTTGGGAAGGCACCCGTTAGTCATGAGGGGAGACCTTGTCAAATAGGAAATTGCACGAGACACCCCATCAGGGCGAGCTTGCGCGTGACGGAGAGAAACCGGCGTGTTAGGAGCCCGCCTTTGGGGGAGACACCTCAAGGGTCCAAGGCCAAAGGTTCAAGGCCAAAGCTCGAAGGCAAGGAATACAAGAATGTCGCACGCGCATGGCATGGCATCGCCGGTCACCAGCAAGTCGGGAACGGCCCTGAAGGGGCGCATCCGGGTTCCCGGCGACAAATCCATTTCCCACCGCTCCATGATCTTCGGGCTCCTGTCCATCGGCGAAACCCGCGTGGAAGGCCTCCTCGAGGGCGATGACGTGCTGCGCACCGCGGAAGCCTGCCGGGCGCTCGGCGCCACCATCACCCGCGAGGCCCCGGGCCGCTGGCGCATCCAGGGCGTGGGCATCGGCGGCCTGACCGAGCCCGCAGGCATTCTCGATTTCGGCAATGCGGGCACCGGCTCGCGCCTCATGATGGGCGTGGCGGGCAGCCATCCGATCACCTCGACCTTCGACGGCGATGCCTCGCTCCGCAAGCGCCCCATGCGCCGCATCCTCGACCCGCTGGTGCAGATGGGCGTGAGCGTGGTGAGCGAGGCCGAGGGCGGGCGCGTGCCTCTGACCCTGCGCGGCCCGAAGGAAACGCTGCCCATTACCTACGAAACCCCGGCCGCCTCGGCGCAGATCAAGTCGGCGATCCTGCTCGCAGGCCTCAACTCTCCTGGCAAGACCACCGTGATCGAGCGCGAGGCGACCCGCGACCACACGGAGCGGATGCTGCGCCATTTCGGCGCCAAGGTGGACGTGGTGCCGCACGGCGAGGACGGCCGCGCCATCACCCTCCAGGGCCAGCCCGAACTGCGCGGCACGGATATCGTGGTTCCCACCGATCCCTCCTCCGCCGCCTTCCCGCTCGTGGCGGCGCTCATCACCCCCGGCTCGGACATCGTGATCGAGGGCGTAATGATGAACCCCCTGCGCACGGGCCTCATCACCACGCTTCTGGAAATGGGCGCTTCCATCGAGCGCCTGAACGAGCGCGACGAGGGCGGCGAGACCGTGGCCGACCTGCGCGTCCGGCACAGCAGCCTCAAGGGCGTGACGGTTCCCCATGGCCGGGCCCCGGCCATGATCGACGAATACCCGATCCTCGCCGTTGCCGCATCCCTCGCGGAAGGCACCACCCGCATGCAGGGCCTGCACGAGCTGCGTGTGAAGGAATCCGACCGCCTCGCCGCCGTGGCGGCGGGCCTGGCGGAGGCCGGCGCCAGCCATGAGATCGAAGGCGACGACCTGATCGTTCATGGCTCCAAGACGGTCCGAGGCGGCGGCAATCCGGTCAAGACCCATCTCGACCACCGCATCGCCATGGCCTTCCTGGTGTTGGGCCTCGCCACAAGTGAGCCGGTGACGGTCGATGACGGTGGGATGATCGTGACGAGCTTCCCCTCCTTCATCCCGCTCATGCGCGAACTCGGCGCCACGATTCAGGACTGAGGCCTTCATGATCATCGCGATTGACGGCCCTGCCGCATCGGGCAAGGGAACCCTGGGCAAGCGCCTCTCGGAGCATTTCGGCTTCGCGCATCTCGATACCGGCCTGCTCTACCGGGCGGTGGCCCGCGTTCTGCTGGACCGGGACGTCGCCCTGACGGACGAGGCTGCGGCCCACGACGTCGCCCTCAATCTCGATGTGACCCATCTCGACGATCCCCGCCTGCGCGGGGCCGAAATGGGCGAGGCCGCTTCCGTGATTTCCGGCTACCAGCCCGTGCGCGATGCCCTGCTCGCCTTCCAGCGCCAGTTCGCCGAACAGCCCCCAGGGGCCGTGCTCGACGGCCGGGATATCGGGACCGTGGTCTGCCCTCACGCGGATGTGAAGCTGTTCATCACGGCCGCCCCCGAGGAGCGGGCGCGCCGCCGCCACCTCGAACTGGTGAAGCGGGGTGAGACGACGGAATATGAGATTATTCTCAAGGACATCCGCCGCAGAGACGAGCGCGACATGAACCGCTCCACGGCGCCCCTGAAGCCCGCCGCAGATGCCATTACGCTCGATACGACTCACCTCGATGCCGACGAAGCCTTCCAGGCTGCACTCGATCTGGTGTTGGCGAAGAGGACTTAGTTGCAACTTGACCTTGCGTCAGGTTGAGAAGCTGGCACACTGACCGAACGTCCGCCTCCCGCAAGGAGATTACGATGGTTCGCTCAGTGCCTACCCATCTGGCCGCAGGACTAGCCTTGCTGTGGACTTTCCTGGTCCTGCCGCAACAGGCGCGGGCTCAAACCGAGGTCGACCTTGCCCTCGTGATCGCCGTCGACATCTCCTTCTCCATGGACACCGACGAGCAGGCGCTCCAGCGCGAGGGCTTCGCCCAGGCCTTCCGGTCTCCTCAGGTCCATGAAGCCATCCGCAGCGGCATGTTGGGCAGAATCGCCGTCACCTACATGGAATGGGCCGGATCGCCCGACCAGAAGGTGATCGTGCCCTGGACCGTGCTCGACAATCCCGAGGGCCTAATGGCCTTCGCGGACAAGATCTCCTCTACCCCCTTACGACGGGCGCAGCGCACCTCGATCTCCAGCGCTATCGATTTCAGCGTGAAACTTCTGGAAGAGAGCGGCCTTGAGGCCACGCGGCAGGTGATCGACGTATCCGGCGACGGGCCCAACAACCAGGGCCGCAACGTGGTGGAAGCGCGGGATGCAGCCCTTGCCAAGGACATCACGATCAACGGCCTGCCGATCATGCTGCGCAAGCCCGGCTATCTCGACATCCCGGAGCTCGATGTCTATTACAAGGATTGCGTGATCGGCGGGCAAGGCGCCTTCACGGTTCCGGTGAGAGATCGTGACCAGTTCATCGCGGCCATCAAGACCAAGATCCTGCTCGAGATCGCCAGTCTCACGCCCGGACAATCCCTCATCAACCGCATCCAGATCGCGCCCCGCACCAATTGCCTTGCCGGTGAGATGCAATGGCGTGACCGCTGGAGCAACTGAGCCTGATTCATGACGCAGATGACGTTGGCGCTCGTGGCCCACGACGCCAAGAAGGACGACATGGCCGATTTCGTCGCCATGTACGAAGACGACATTCGCCCCTTCACCCTCTTCGCCACCGGCACCACCGGCGGACGCATCATGGAGCGATGCCCTTCCCTTGTCGTCACGCGGCTGAAAAGCGGCCCGCTCGGCGGCGACCAGCAGATCGGCGCGATGATCGCGGAAGGCAGGATCGACGCCCTCTTCTTCTTCGTCGATCCCCTGTCACCACACCCGCACGACGTGGACGTGAAGGCCCTGATGCGCCTGGCCCTGGTCTACGACATCCCCATGGCCCTCAACCGCGCGACGGCAGGACGGCTGATCGAGTCGTTTCGAGATTAAAAGCTCAATCACAGCTACACTGAGGTGCCGCGCAAGTATCTTCCACTCGTCATCACCGGCCTTGTGCCGGTGATCCCGATGCTTTCAAGCATTGTACTCTTCCAATCGGGATGGCCGGGACAAGCCCGGCCATGACGGAGAGGGGGGGGTACTGTGAAGCGAAATATCTTAGGTCCCACGTGGCTTCGCACGTCTTGTCGGCGGCGCGGTGAGCGGGTCTTCCGGCCAGGGATGCTTGGGATATTGCCCTCGCATGTCGGCGCGCACGGCCGCCCATGAGCCGCGCCAGAATCCCGGCAGGTCGCGGGTGATCTGGATGGGGCGCTGCGCCGGCGAAAGCAGATGCAGGATCAGCGGCACGCGGCCCGCCGCGATGGTGGGGTGCTTGTCGAGCCCGAACAGTTCCTGCACGCGCACGGCAAGAACAGGCCCCTCTGCGCTGCCGTAATCGATGGGGATCTGCGAGCCTGTCGGCACCTCCACATGGGTCGGCGCCTCAGCATCGAGACGGCGCTGGAGGTTCCAGGGGAGCAGGCTGCGCAAGGCCTCGCTCAGCAGATCGGGGCCGATGTCGTTGAGACCGCTCTTGCCCACAAGGTGCGGCGCGAGCCACTCCGTTGCCGTTTCCGACAACGCCTCATCGGACAAATCGGGCCATTCATCGCCCTCGGCCTTGCGCAGGAACTGCACACGCTCGCGCCATTGCGCCAATGCCTTCGACAAGGGGAGCGCATCGAGCCCCAGCGACACGAGACCTTCCGCGAGCGCGCGCGCAGCCTCTTCCGTTGCGGGCACTTTGAGCGGACGCTCGTTGAACACGAGTGCGCCGAGCCGCCGCACGCCGCGAGCGCGTAAAGCCCGGGCCTGCCGGTCGAAAGCGACCTCGTCACTCTGTTGAATATCATCCGCGAAATGGGCCTCAATCTCTTCCATCGAAATGGGAGCCGCCGCGAGAATGCGTGCGGCTGCTGCACCGCCCGAAACCTCCGCGATGGCAAGATAGGGCTCCTTCGCGAGACGTTCGTGCGCCTCCAGCGACGCGCCCCGTCCATTGGCCATGAGATATTCGCCCGGCTTGCCGCGCGCTTTCGCGAGGCGGTCGGGATAGGCAAGCGTCAACAACGCACCGATGGAGCGCTCCTCGCCTTTTGCACCGGCGTGCCCCTTCGCCCAGTTCTCGGCCATGCGGCGCATGTCCTCCGCGCGGCGGGAGCGGTCGCGCCGAAAGCGCTCGACCCGGTCGGCGATGTCCGCCATGTCGCCGCCGAGTCCGCGCTCCACGAGCACCGCCGCCACATCCGCCGCATCGCGCGCCTGACCGCTTTCTCCGGCGACTAGGACCATTCGCGCGAGGCGCGGCGGCAGGGGCAGGTCGCGGAGGCGACGTCCCGTGGAAGTGATTCGCCCCTCACCGTCGAGAGCAGCGAGTTGCTGAAGGAGGGCTCTCGCCTCTTTCAACGCGGGAGCCGGAGGCGGATCGAGGAAGGCGAGCGTTGTCGGGTCCGTGACGCCCCAGGCGGCGCAATCGAGAAGAAGCGGCGCGAGGTCGGCCGCGAGGATTTCCGGGCGGGCGAAAGGCTCCAGCGCTCCGGTCGCGGCCTCTTCCCACAGCCGATAGCTGACGCCCGGCTCCGTTCGCCCCGCGCGGCCCCGCCGCTGATCGGCAGCGGCGCGGGAGACGCGCACGGTTTCAAGGCGCGTCAGGCCGATATTCGGCTCGTAGACCGGCACGCGAGCAAGACCCGAATCGATAACGACGCGCACGCCCTCGATGGTCAGCGAAGTTTCGGCGATGGAGGTGGCCAGCACCACCTTGCGCCGCCCCGGCTTCGCAGGACTGACGGCAAGATCCTGCTCGACCCGGTCGAGGGCGCCATAGAGCGGCGCGAGATCCACAGTGGGATCGGCGATGCGCTCGCGCAAAAATGTCTCGACGCGGCGGATCTCGCCCTGCCCCGGCAGGAACACGAGGATGGAACCGCTCTCGGCCCGAAGCGCACGGGTGACGGCATCCGTCACCTGCTCCTCGATGCGCCGGTTGGGATCACGCCCGAGATAACGCGTCTCCACCGGATAGGCGCGGCCTTCGGATTCGATCACAGGCGCATCGCTTAGAAGCTTCGCGACCCGCGCACCATCGAGGGTCGCGGACATAACCAGCAGACGCAAATCCTCGCGCAACCCGCCTTGGGCGTCGACCGCGAGGGCAAGGCCGAGATCGGCATCGAGGGAGCGCTCGTGAAATTCATCGAAGAGAACGGCGGCAACGCCTTCGAGCGAGGGATCGTCAAGAATCATGCGGGCGAACACGCCCTCCGTCACCACCTCGATGCGCGTCTTGCGGCTGACCTTGGAGCCGAGGCGCACGCGAAGGCCCACCGTTTCCCCCACGCTCTCGCCAAGCGTCCAGGCCATGCGGTCCGCCGCCGCGCGGGCGGCCAGACGGCGCGGTTCGAGCACGATGATCTTGCCGCCGTTCACCCAGGGCTCGTCGATGAGCACGAGCGGCACCCGCGTCGTCTTGCCCGCACCGGGCGGCGCCACGAGCACCGCATTGGCGCGCGCGCGCAGACTCGCCGTGAGATCGGCGAGCACGGTATCAATAGGGAGGGAAGTCTCGAAAGCGCGCATTCCGCGTGATGGCCCATGCCGGGCCGGAGGGCAAGTCGGGCCTTACACCGGGAAGCCGTAGCGGCGAAGCTCGACGGCGAGGTCGATGTCCTCGTTGGGGTAGTGGATCGCTTCCATGCCCACCTTGCGCGCGGCTTCGATATTCGGCTTCGAATCGTCGATGAAGACGCAGTCGGCAGCCTCAAGGCGATAGCGGTCGAGCAGCAGGTGATAGATGGCGGCATCGGGCTTCAAAAGCCGCTCGTCGCCCGAGACGATCACGCCGTCGAAGCCTGCGAGGAAGGGGAAGCGCTGCTGCGCCAGGACGAATTTGGGGCCTGAGAAATTTGTGATGCAGTAGTTTGGCACACCGGCATCCCGCAAGCGCTGGAGCAGCGCCACATTCTGCTCGAACACGCCGGACACGGTTTCCGGCCAGCGGTCGTGGAAGGCGCGGATGGCAGGCTCGTGCTTGGGGTGATCCTTCACGAGAAGCGCAACGGCCTCGTCCCAATCGCGCCCGCGATCCTGCTCCAGGTTCCAATCCGGCGTGCAGACATTGGAGAGGAACCACTCCATCTCCCCATGATCGTCGAAGACGCTTCGATAGAGATTGCGCGGGTCCCAGCGCAGAAGGACGTTGCCGATGTCGAAGACGACTGTCTTAGGTTTCCGATCGCTCATGTTTGCCCCTGGCTTTATCGATTCGTCTTGAGCGAATGGATATCCCCGATCCTGAACCCCGCATGAAGCTTGAGCATACGGGAAAAGCGGATGAGACCGGCAGCTCACATCACAGCCTTGCGACGTGAGCCACTTCTTCCGTTAGGAGAACCGCAAACGGATCAGCCGCCGATATTGTAAGCCGCGAGGGCCGCCATGTTGACGATGTCGTTGTCGGTCGCGCCGAGCGACACGATCTGCACCGGCTTGTCGAGGCCCACGACCAGCGGCCCCATGACCATCGCGCCACCCAGCTGCTGCAGCATCTTCGTGGAGATGGACGCGGAGTGGAAGGCGGGCATCACGAGCACGTTGGCAGGCCCCGTGAGGCGGCTGAACGGGTACTGCGCCATCAGCTCGCGGTCGAGCGCCACATCGGCGGCCATTTCGCCGTCATACTCGAAATCGAGGCGCATGCCGTCGAGGATTTTCACCGCTTCCTGGATCTTCTCCGCACGCTCCGCACGCGGATGGCCGAAGGTGGAGAAGGACAGAAGCGCGACACGCGGCTCATAACCGAGACGGCGTGCGACGCCAGCGGCTTCAATCGCGATTTCGGAAAGCTCCTGCGCGCTCGGCATCTCGTGAATCGCCGTATCCGCGACGAGAACCGTGTGGCCGCGCGCAAGGCACAGGGACACACCGATCACGCGATGGCCGGGCTTCTCGTCGATCACGTGGCGCACATCGGCAAGCGCGGTCGAATAGTTGCGGGTTGCACCCGTCACCATGGCATCCGCGTCACCCAGCGCCACCATCGAGGCGGCGAAATGGTTGCGGTCCTGGTTGATCAGGCGCTGGCAGTCACGGAACAGATAACCTTTGCGCTGCAGGCGCTCGTAGAGGAACTGCGCATAGGTGCTGTTGCGGCGCGACAGACGCGCATTGTGGATCTCGATGCCCTCGCGACCTTCGAGATCGATGCCGGCCAGAGCCGCTGTTTCGAAAATGCGTTCTTCGCGGCCCACGAGGATTGCGCGGCCGAGGCCCTGGTTCACGAAGGATAGGGCGGCGCGGATGACCCGCTCCTCCTCGCCCTCGGCGAACACCACGCGCTTGGGCATCTTGCGCACGCGCTCGAAGATGCCGTTGAGCGTACCCGCGACGGGATCGCGGCGGGCGGAGAGCTGCGCCTTGTAGGCTTTCGTATCGACGATGGGGCGGCGCGCCACGCCAGTCTCGATCGCAGCCTGCGCCACTGCGATCGGGATGGTATGGATCAGGCGCGGATCGAACGGCACGGGAATGATGTAGTCACGCCCGAAGCGCGGACGCGCGCCCTGATAGGCGGCGACCACCTCATCCGGCACGTCCTCACGCGCGAGGTCGGCGAGCGCCTGCGCCGCCGCGATCTTCATTTCCATGTTGATCGTGGTCGCCTGCACATCGAGCGCGCCGCGGAAGATATAAGGGAAGCCGAGAACGTTGTTGACCTGGTTCGGATAATCCGAGCGGCCCGTCGCGATGATCACGTCGTCACGGATGCGCGCCACTTCCTCGGGCGTGATTTCCGGATCGGGATTGGCCATCGCAAAGATGATGGGATTGGGCGCCATGGAGCGGATCATCTCGTCCGAGAACGCGCCCTTGGCGGAAAGGCCGAACACCGCATCCGCGCCCTTCAGGGCATCGGCCAGCGTGCGCGCATTGGTGTTCGCGGCATGGGCGGATTTCCACTGGTTCATGCCCTCGGTGCGGCCCTGGTAGATCACGCCCTTCGTGTCGCAAAGGATCACGTTGTTGGGCGCAAAGCCCATGGCCTTGAGCAGCTCAGTGCAGGCGATGCCGGCAGCGCCCGCGCCGTTTACCACGAGCTTGGTCTTCGCCATGTCGCGGTCGGTCAGGTGCAGGGCATTGATGAGGCCCGCCGCAGCGATGATCGCTGTGCCGTGCTGGTCGTCATGGAACACCGGAATGTCCATGAGTTCCCGCAGGCGCTCCTCAATAATGAAGCATTCGGGCGCCTTGATATCCTCGAGATTGATGCCGCCGAAGGAGGGCCCGAGATAGCGCACGCAGTTGATGAAGTTATCCGCGTCCTCCGTATCGACCTCGAGGTCGATGGAATCCACGTCCGCGAAGCGCTTGAAGAGAACCGACTTGCCCTCCATCACCGGCTTGGAGGCGAGCGCGCCGAGATTACCGAGGCCGAGGATGGCGGTGCCGTTCGAAATCACTGCCACCATGTTGGAGCGGGTGGTGTAGTCGAAGGCGAGCGAGGGGTTCTCGGCAATGGCGAGCACCGGCACGGCGACGCCGGGCGAATAGGCCAGCGAGAGATCCCGCTGGGTCGCCATGGGCTTCGTCGGAACGACCTCCAGCTTGCCGGGCCTCCCCTGGGAGTGGAACAGCAGCGCCTCCTGGTCGGTGAAGGTGGGGCGCTTGCGGGGGGCGGAGGGCTTTTCGTCGGTCATGGGGTGCTGCGGATCTCGAGAAATCGGTGCTGCCAAAGGGGCTTCGACTTTGGCCTGCGACCTTAAGGCCAAGGATTGCACGCCTCAAGACTTGTGCACACCCTACTCTTGTAGCCTATCACACGGGTGAAAGGCCGTTCCGGCTTTGCTACACAAGTGCAATGTCATCCCAAGCCCGTTACCAGCCCCCTGAAAACATCGACCCAAACGGCCCTGCCGGCGAGAAGCCCGCCCAGGACAGCAAGGTCACGCCCATGATGGCGCAGTACGTCGAGATCAAAGCCGCCAACCCGGACAGCCTTCTGTTCTACCGGATGGGGGATTTCTACGAGCTGTTCTTCGAGGATGCGGAGATCGCGAGCCGGTCGCTCGGCATCGTTCTCACCAAGCGCGGCAAGCACCAGGGGCAGGACATTCCCATGTGCGGCGTGCCCGTGGACCGGGCGGATGACTATCTCCAGCGCCTGATCGGCTTAGGGCACCGGGTGGCGGTGTGCGAGCAGACCGAGGACCCGGCGGAGGCCAAGAAGCGCGGCTCGAAATCCGTCGTGCGCCGCGACGTGGTGCGCCTCGTCACGCCGGGCACGATCACCGAGGAGCGGCTGCTCGAACCCGGCCGGGCCAATTTCCTGCTCGCCATTTCCCGCAGGCGGGTTTCAGACACGAAATGGTGTTACGGCCTGGCCGCCGTCGATATTTCCACAGGGCAATTCGTTTTGAGCGAGACGGATGCGCTTGGGCTTCCCGCCGAGATCGCCCGTTTCGAGCCGCGCGAGATCCTCATTCCCGACGTGATCCATGACGATCCGGAGCTTGCCGCTTTCTGGCGCGACACGCGGGCTTCGATCACGCCGCTCTCCCGCGAAGGGCTCGATCCCGCTTCCGCCGAGCGGCGGCTGAAGGAGCATTTCGGCGTCGCAACGCTGGATGCTTTCGGTTCATTCGGTGCCGCCGAAATCACGGCGGCGGGCAGCGTGCTTTTCTACATCGAGAAGACGCAGATCGACAGCCGCCCGGTGCTCAACCCGCCGGCACGCGACAGCGCCGGCGCGGCGCTTGCCATCGATGCGGCGACACGCGCGAATCTCGAACTCACGCGCACCCTATCCGGCGAGCGCGCGGGCAGCCTGCTCGCCACCATCGACTGCACGGTGACGCCGGGCGGCGCGCGCTGCCTTGCCGAGCGGTTGGCGGGCCCCCTCACCCATCCCGGCCAGATCCACGAGCGTCAGGATGCGGTCGAGGCGCTTGTGGACAATGGCGATCTGCGCGACCGCCTACGCCGCATTCTCAAGCGCTCTCCCGATCTGGCGCGTGCGCTCTCGCGCCTGAGCCTCGGGCGGGGCGGACCGCGTGATCTGGCCTGCGTGCGGGACGGCTTGTTCGCCGCACGCGAGCTTGGCCTTGAGTTGGCCATCGCGCCCAATCTGCCGAAGGAACTGGCGGAGGCGGCGGCCCGGTTGCAATCCCTGCGCACGGACGTGGCCGACAAACTTGCCGCAGCACTTGCAGACGAGATTCCGCTGCTCAAGCGCGATGGTGGGTTCATCCGTAGCGGGTACGACGCCAATCTCGATGAGCTGCGCGAATTGCAGCAGGATTCCCGCCGCTTCATCGCAGCCCTTCAATCGCGCTACGCGAACGACACCGGCTGCCGGACCTTAAGGGTAAAGCACAACCACATGATCGGCTACTTCGTGGAGGTGCCGCAGAATGTGGGCGAGGATCTTTTGAAGGAGCCGTGGAAGGACACCTTCATCCACCGTCAGACCATGGCGGGCGCCATGCGCTTTTCCACGCAGGAGCTGGGCGAACTTGAGTCGAAGATCGCCTCGGCCTCCGATCGCGCCTTGAAGATCGAACTCGGACTGTTCGACGAGATGGCACAAGAGCTTCTCGACCTGTCAGGCGAAGTGGCGTCAGCTGCGGAATCCATCGCCGTGATCGATGTGACCGCCGCCCTTGCCGATCTCGCCATGCGTCTCGACTGGACGCGGCCCATTATCGACATCAGCCTTGCCTTCAGCATCAAGGGCGGACGCCATCCCGTTGTCGAAGCCGCCCTCAAGCGCGAAGGCACGGCTTTCATCGCCAACGATTCCGATCTCTCGGGCAAGGATGCGGGCTGCATTCTCCTGATCACCGGCCCGAACATGGGTGGCAAGTCGACATATCTGCGCCAGAACGCGCTCATCGTCGTGCTCGCGCAGATGGGCTCCTTCGTGCCGGCGAAGGAGGCGCATATCGGCGTGGTCGACAGGCTGTTCTCCCGCGTGGGCGCCGCCGACGATCTCGCGCGCGGCCGCTCGACCTTCATGGTCGAGATGGTTGAGACGGCGGCAATCCTGAACCAAGCCACATCGCGCTCCCTCGTCATCCTCGATGAGATCGGGCGCGGCACGTCCACCTTCGACGGTTTGTCCATCGCCTGGGCGGCCATCGAGCATCTTCACGAAGCCAATTGCTGCCGCGCTTTGTTCGCCACCCATTTCCACGAACTGACCGCATTGTCCGAACGGCTGGCGCGCATATCGAACGCGACGCTCAAAGTGACGGAGTGGCACGGCGAGGTAGTGTTCCTGCACGAGGTCGTACCCGGCGCCGCCGACCGCTCCTATGGCCTCCAGGTGGCGCGCCTCGCCGGCCTGCCCTCGGCGGTGGTCGACAGGGCGAAGACGATTCTGGGCGAGCTGGAGAAGTCGGATCGGGAGCGCCCAAGGCGCGCTTTGGTGGACGATCTTCCGCTCTTTGCGGCACCTGTTCGCTCCGAGCCTGCGCCCGCACCGAAGCAGGATCATTTACGCGAAGCGCTCGACGGCCTGGACCCAGACCAGATGACGCCTCGGGAAGCGCTCGATGCGCTCTACCGGCTGAAGGCGCAGAGATAAGGGCGATCAGGACAGCGAGGAGCTGTCCTCACGGTTCTTTTCGCCGAAAGGGATGAAGGTCATCCGATGTGGATCCTTGCCCTCATGCTCCTGGCCTGCCGTGACATAGGCCAGAGCCTCCTTCACGCCGCGCTCCGTATAGGGCTTGGCGATCACGCCGCGCGCTCCGGCGAAATCCTCCGGGATGCGCTTGGCATTGGCGGTCATGAACAGGACGGTGACCTGCTGTTCGGACAGCGCCCGCGCCGCGTCGATGCCGGTCAGGCCATCGGAGAGATGCACATCCACGAATGCGAGTTCGGGCGAGAATTCCTTGGCGAGGGCGACGGCTTCAGTGGACGAGGCGGCGATGCCGACAACGTCGTGCCCTGAATCCTGCAACAGGCTTTCCAGCTCCAGGGCGATCAGAAACTCATCTTCCACAATCAGGATGCGCAAAGGCCTACCCTTACTCAATCGAAGTCTCCTCCGCATCCACGGGCATGAGGATTGCAGCCCGTGTACCTGGATCCATATCGCGCCAAGTCAACTGTCCTTTCAGTTGCCGGGCCAACATTTCGATCAAGGTTTTTCCGAAGCTTCCCTCGGGCGCAGAAGTTTGGCGAAGCCCGATGCCGTCATCCGCGACGACGATTTGCAGTTTTGTTTCAACGCGCTCGACCTGAATTGTCAATCGCCCGCCGCGCCCGCCGGGAAAGGCGTGCTTGATGGCATTCCCGATCAGTTCGTTGAGCAGAAGCGCCAGTGGCGCTGCCTTCGCGGCCGGTAGGTTCACAGAAGCCAGATCGAGGTGGAGCGCGACCTGCCCTTGGGGCAATGCTGCTACGTGCTCCTCGGCCAGCTCCTGGGCGAAGTCGGCCAGGTTGAAGCTGCTGACATCCTCCGAGGCATAGAGAAGGCGGTGAGCATGGGAGAGCGCGCTCACCCGCTCGGCCATGTCCTGAAGGATCTGACGCGTGCCGGGATCGCGGCTGCGGCGGCCTTTCAGCAGCACGAGCGAAGCGATCATCTGGAGGCTGTTCTTGACCCGGTGCTCGACCTCATGGAGCAAAGTGGTTTTCTCATCGAGAGCGATCCTCAGATCGTGGGTGCGCTCCTCGACGAGTTTCTCCAGGGCCTCCTTCGCATCGGTGAGATCTCGATCTTCCTGAATTTTCGCGCTGATGTCGTTCTGGAAGCAGATGAAGCAGCGCAGATCGCCATTGCCGTCGCGGACGGGGCCTGCCGTCATGGCGTTCCAGAAGGGCTGCCCGTTCTTGCGGTAGCACAGGAGCTCCGCCTTGATGCAGCGTCCGTCATGCAGGGCTTCCAGCACGGCCGATGCGGCCTCCTGATTGGTCTCCGGCCCCTGCAGGAACCGGCAGCTGCGCCCGAGCGTCTCATCGGGCGCATAGCCCGTTAGGCTGTGGAAGGCATCATTGGCGAAGACAATGGGGAGTTCGTCCTGATGCGGGTCGATCATCAGGATGGCCGTGGGAGCCGTTTGGAGCGCTGTTTTGAAGAACGCATCGGAGCCGGCATCTCTCTGCCGGTCTTGGCTTGAATCAAAGGCCTGATGGGGCACCGGTATCACAATCTCAACACACAACTTTTCAGGATCATGGAGCCTCTGGCCTGCGACATCTCGATATGGAATTGTCCCGCGCCATGCTCGCTTCCCCTCGGTGATCGGCCCAATACCCTTTTCGAGCTTCGAAGCACGACCAGCCAATAGTGGGTCCAACGTCAACGTGGCACGAGTGTTCCGTTTATTGCCCTTATGAAATCGCTGCACCTCCTTGGAGCAACAGAAACACTATCACGTTCTACAAGAGCAGGTTAAAGTCGCGCCCTCTTGGGGAGGAACGATTCCGATGGTCATGCGCGTGTCTACTGTTGCCTTCGAGGGGATCGAGGCGCGCGTGGTCGACGTCCAAGTTCAGATTTCCGCCGGCGCGGTCGCATTTATGATCGTCGGACTTCCCGACAAGGCGGTGGCGGAATCCCGCGAGCGGGTGCGCTCGGCCCTGATCGCCTCGGGCCTCGCCCTTCCCTCCAAGCGGATCACCGTCAATCTGGCCCCCGCCGATTTGCCGAAAGAGGGCAGCCACTACAACCTCCCCATCGCGCTCGGCGTCATGGCGGCCATTGGGGCGATTCCCGGCGACGCGCTGAACGGCTTCACGGTGCTGGGCGAACTGGCGCTCGACGGCTCCATCACCTCTGTGGCGGGCGTGTTGCCAGCGGCAATGGCGGCCTATGACCGCCAGAACGGGCTGATCTGCCCGGAGGCCTGCGGCTCGGAGGCTGCCTGGGCGAGCCAGGATATCGAGATCCTGGCTCCGCGCTCGCTGATTCAGCTCGCCAATCACTTCAAGGGCACGCAGGTCCTGAGCCGGCCCGAGCCCGCGATCATGCCCACTCCCGGCGCCCTGCCGGATTTGCGCGACATCAAGGGGCAGGAAAGCGCCAAGCGCACCCTCGAGATCGCGGCGGCCGGCGGCCATAATCTCGTAATGAACGGTCCCCCCGGCGCCGGCAAGTCCATGCTGGCCCAACGCCTGCCTTCCATCCTGCCGCCGCTCTCGCCCCGCGAATTGCTGGAGGTCTCTATGATCCAGTCGGTGGCGGGCCTCCTGGCGGATGGCGCGCTCTCGAACAGGCGTCCGTTCCGCGCGCCGCACCACTCGGCGTCCATGGCTGCACTCGTCGGCGGCGGTCTCAATGCGAGGCCTGGCGAAGCCTCGCTTGCCCATCATGGCGTGCTTTTCCTCGACGAGTTGCCGGAGTTCCAGCCGCAGGTTCTCGACTCGCTCAGGCAGCCCCTTGAGGCGGGCGAAATCCTGATCGCCCGCGCCAATCACCGCGTTACCTATCCGGCCCGGTTCCAGCTGGTGGCGGCCATGAACCCCTGCCGTTGCGGACAGGCGACAGAGCCCGGCTATGTGTGCCGCCGCCAGCCGAATGAGCGCTGCATCGCGCAATACCAGGCCCGCCTCTCGGGACCTCTGCTCGACCGCATCGACTTGGCGATCGAGGTGCCCGCCGTGACGGCGGCCGATCTGATCCTGCCGCCGCCGGAGGAGGGCTCGGCCCAGGTGGCAGCCCGTGTTGCCGCCGCGCGCAAGCGGCAGGAACAGCGCTATGCCGCGCTCAATCTCGCAGGCATCACCACGAATGCCGCCTGCCCGCCCGCACTTTTGGAAGAGATTGCCCAGCCGGATGCGGACGGCCTGTCGCTGATTCGCGATGCCGCCAACGCCATGCGCCTGTCGGCGCGCGGCTTCCATCGCGTCCTGAAGGTCGGGCGGACTCTCGCGGATCTCGATGGCGAGGAGCGTGTCCGGCGCATTCACGTCGCGGAGGCTCTCTCTTACCGCGCCCACAGCGACCGCAGATCGGCCGCTTGAGAATTTTAGCCGGATAATCCATTCGAGCCTTGTGATATGATCCGACGTCCGCGATATACGTTGTCACAAAACGGTGTGATACCACGGCTATGCCAAGGTTAGCCGGAAAGCGAAAACACCGGCGGACCCGAAGAGACGCCACCTGCGAGATTGCGATGAGCACCTCTGGCCTGAACGAACCCGCGACCTCTCTCACCCCGGAACGCTCCGTTTTGGCGAGCGGACTCGGCAAGCTGCTTCCCGGTACCGGACGCCTCGTCCGCAATTACGGAAATCTCGACCCGGTGCTGGGCCGCATCGGATCGCTGGAAGTGCGTCTCGCCACGACAGCCAAAGAGATCAGGAAGGCGCAGCAGCTTCGCTACAAAGTCTTCTACGAAGAGATGTCGGCGGTGCCCACCCGGACAGCCCTGCTCTCCCGTCGCGATGTCGACGATTACGATTACATCTGCGACCATCTTCTCGTGCTCGATCACGATGCGAAACCAAATGCCCTCGGCACGAAGAAACCCAAGGTCGTCGGCACCTACCGGCTTCTTCGCCAGGACGTGGCGGAACAGCACGAAGGATTCTACACGCGCGGCGAATACGACATCGCGCCGTTGCTGAAGGCTCATGCGGGATCGCGCTTCCTCGAACTCGGCCGCTCCTGCGTTCTGGAGCCCTATCGTAACAAGCGCACGGTCGAGTTGCTGTGGCACGGCATCTGGACCTATGTGCTGCATTACAAGATCGACGTGATGCTCGGATGCGCGAGCCTTGAGGGCACGAACCCGCAGGACCTCGCGCTGCCTCTCAGCTTCCTGCATCATTATGCGGCGGCACCGGAGACGTGGCAGGCCAGCGCCTTGCCGGAGCGCTTCACGCGTATGGATCTTCTGCCCAAGAATGCTGTCGATCCCAAGGCCGCCTTGCACGCCCTGCCGCCGCTGATCAAAGGCTATCTGCGCCTCGGCGCGACCTTCGGCACGGGCGCGGTGATCGACAGGCAATTCGGCACCACGGATGTGCTGGTGATTCTACCGGTCTCAGCGATCAACCCGCGCTACATCGATCATTTCGGCCCCACTGCCAATCGTCACGCGGCGTAGGTTTTGCTCGCCGAGCCGGACAGGGCGCGGCTCCATTCCGCGCGAACATCCTGATCGACTTCGTGTGGCTGGCGCGTTTGCGCGTGAGCCATGATCGCATCGTGCGGGAGCAATCGCCCGATGGCCCAGACCGCCATGGCGCGCACGAGCGGCGATGGATCATCGAGCAGGCGCACGGCCTCCTCGGACAATCCCGCATCTCCCGAATTGCCGATAGCGATGAGCACGTTGCGGATGAAGCGGTCACGCCCCGTGCGCTTGATCGGCGTTCCGGCGAAGCGCTCGCGGAATGTGGGATCGTCGAGACGCGCAAGCTCCGCGAGCGGCAAGGCGGCGAGATCGTCACGCTGCATGAGACGCGCTTCACGGCCCGCTTGCGCGAACTTGTTCCACGGACAGACGGCAAGGCAATCGTCGCAGCCGAAGATGCGATTGCCGATCCCTTCGCGCAGATCCTCCGGGATGTGCTCCTTGTGCTCGATGGTGAGATACGAAATGCAGCGCCGCGCATCGATCTGGTACGGCGCGGGAAAGGCATTGGTCGGGCACACATCGAGGCAGCGGCGGCAGGAGCCGCAATGGTTGCTCTCCGGCTCGTCCACCGGCAGTTCCGCCGTGGTGAAGATGGCGCCGAGAAACAGCCAGTTGCCGAACTCGCGCGAGACGATGACAGTATGCTTGCCCTGGAAGCCGAGCCCTGCCGCTTCCGCGAGGGGCTTTTCCATCACGGGCGCCGTATCGACGAACACCTTTACGTCCGATGAGGCTTTCGACGCGAGGAAGCCCGCGATCTCCTTGAGCTTGCCCTTGATCACATCGTGATAGTCGCGGTTGCGGGCATAGACCGAGATCGAGCCGCGATCCTTCATCGCGAGAGCGGCGAGCGGATCATCCTTGGGGCCGTAATTGAGGCCKAGCAGGATGATGCTGCGCACCTCGGGCCAGAGCGCGCGCGGATCGGCGCGGCGCTCCGCCGTTTCGGCCATCCAGTCCATGGAGGCGTGATGGCCCGCGTCAATCCAGGTCTTCAGGCGCTCGGGCGCGAGCGGAATGGAATCGGGTGCGGCGATGCGCACGGCGTCGAAGCCGATCTGCTTCGCCCGCTCGACGAAGGCGTCCTTGAGCTTCTGGCCGCTCAGAAGTCCAGATTGTCGTAATGGTCCACCGGCGCCATCCCCGGAACCCGGTCGGCCAGGAGCGCGCGAAAGGACGGCCGGGATTTCACCCGGGCGTACCAATGCTTCGCTGTTTCGTCCTCGTCCCATGGCACGTCGCCGAGATAATCCACCACCGAGAGATGGGCAGCCGCCGCCAGATCCGCATAGGTCATCTGGTCGCCGGCCAGCCAATTCCGCTTGGAAATCAGAAAACCGATATATTTCAGGTGATATCGCACATTGGTGCGCGCGGCGCGAATCGCGCTCATGTCCGGCGGGCCGCCGCCAAGATCGGCGGGCATGAAGCGCTTGTAGATTTTCTCCGTCGCCAGATAACCCGACACTTCCTCGTGAAACTTGTACGAAAACCAATCTAGCAGGCGGCGCACCTCGACCCTTTGCCTGGTTTCCTGAGGCAGGAGCCTGCGATCTCGAAGCGTTTCGCCCCGCGTATCGTCCAGATAATCGGCGATCCCCCGCGCCCCGGCGACGGCCAGCCCGTCATCCTCCACCAGCAGCGGCAAATTGCCCGCCGGGTTGAGTTCCAGGAATGGAATCCGCCGATCCCACGGCTTTTCCTCGACGAGGTCCGCCTCAAGGCCCAGCTCCGCCAGGGTCAGGCGAGCAAACCGCGAATGCGGGCAAAAGGGATAGGAATGCAGGGTGGCCATGAATTATGTCAGACGCGAAACAGGCGGCGAGAATAAGGCCGTGCTTCGTTAAGGAGCGGTAAGGAATTTTGGTGAATCTCATGCTCCAGACGCATGCGGATGGCTTTGCCGACGCAGAGCTTTCTTGACATGTCCGTGAGCGCCCCTGCATCTGGCGCCGATTTTAGGATTTTCAACGATGGCGAACATCATCGAGGCGCTCTTTCTCGGCCTCATCGAGGGACTGACCGAGTTCCTGCCCGTCTCCTCAACGGGCCATTTGCTGCTGATAGGGCATTTCCTCGGCTTCGAATCCACGGGCAAGACCTTCGAGGTGCTAATCCAGCTCGGCGCGATCCTGGCGATTCTGTCGGTCTATTTCAACAAACTCTGGACCATCGCCAAAGCCCTGCCCCACGATCCGGACCCCCGGCGCTTCGTGATCGGCGTGGTGATCGCCTTCCTGCCCGCAGCCCTCATCGGCGCGGTGCTGCACGGCTTCATCAAGGAAGTGCTCTTCGACCCTTGGATCGTCTGCATGACCCTGATCGCCGGCGGCTTCGTGCTTCTGATGGTGGACCGGATGCCGCTGACGGTGACCCAGGAGGATGCGACCCGCTTCCCCCTGCCCATGTATCTCAAGATCGGCTTCCTGCAGTGCCTCGCCATGGTCCCTGGCGTGTCGCGCTCAGGTGCCACCATCGTGGGCGCCATGCTGATGGGCGCCTCCAAGCGCGCGGCGGCGGAATTCTCGTTCTTCCTCGCCATGCCCACCATGGCCGGCGCCTTCGCCTACGATCTCCTCAAGAACTACAAGTTCCTCTCGGCGAACGACGTGACCATCATCGTGGCGGGCTTCATCACCGCCTTCATCGCGGCGCTCGTGGTGGTGAAGACCCTGCTCGACTACGTCTCCCGCCACGGCTTCACGCCCTTCGCCTGGTGGCGGATCATCGTCGGCGCGGCGGGCCTTGCCGGCCTCATCGCCTTCGGGTGATCGATGTTCCAGCGCGATGAAGCCCTCGCTCTTTCGATTGCCGGCGTGATCGCCCTTCTGGTCGTAGCCTTCGCCGTCTTCGTTGGCGTGGTTACGCCCGCCTCCAAGGGTTCCACCCGCGCCGGCCAGCCCACCTGCTCCGAATGGACGGACGGCTGCATCGTCTGCRCCCGCCGGCCGGAAGGGCTGGCCTGCTCGATGCCGGGGATTGCCTGCGTCCGCAAGGAGCCGCGCTGTTTGAAGCCTTGAAATCAGGGAATCGTCTTGTCCGGGAAGCGGCAGAGGTCGTTGACCGGGCAGCGCCAGCATTCGGGCCGACGTGCTTTGCAGATGTAGCGGCCGTGTAGAATGAGCCAGTGATGGGCGTGGAGCCGGAACTCGTCCGGGATCAGCGCCTCCAGCGCCACCTGCGTTTCCAACGGCGTCTTGGTGCGCACCAGCGGCAGACGGTTGGCGACGCGGAAGATATGCGTATCGACGGCGACGCGCGGATCGCCGAAGGCGATGTTGACGACGACGCTCGCGGTCTTGCGCCCGACCCCCGGCAACGTCTCCAGGATCTCGACGGAATTGGGCACCTCGCCGCCAAACTCATCGACGAGCCTTTTTGCCGCCGCGATGACGTTCTTCGCCTTGGTGTTGAAGAAATTCAGGGTCTTTACGTGCTGGCGCAGCCCGTCCTCCCCTAAAGCCAACATCCTCTGCGGCGTGTCGGCGATGGGGAAGAGATCCTTCGTCGCCTTGTTGACCCCAACGTCGGTGGATTGGGCCGAGAGAGCAACTGCGACCAGAAGCGTATAGGGATTGGTGTAGTTCAGCTCACCCTTCGGTTCAGGATTGGCCGCATGAAGCCGCTGGAAAACCTCGAGCATCGTGGCGCGGTCGAGAAGTTTCGGCGCACGGGCCTTGAGCGCTTTCGCGGTAGCCTTCGCGGGAATGGCTTTGGGCTTGGAACTGCGACGGGAGGACGGCTTCAGATCGGACATTTCTGCGTTATATCTGGACCATGGCAGTCAGCAAGGTGACAATTGGCGAAACGGGCCGGTTCGAGCAGCCGGTGTTCTCGGCCGTCATCCGCCCCCACCGCTCATTGAGCCCGCAGGGCTTCCGCATTCTCATGATGCTGGTCTGCGCTGTCTCTGTCGTCGCGAGCCTGCCCTTCATCGTCATGGGCTTCTGGCCGGTGGCCGGCTTCTTCGGACTCGATTTTCTCGGCCTCTACATCGCCTTCCGCGTGAGCTACCGCCAGGGCCAGGCCTTCGAGCTTATCGAGCTGACACCTATACGCCTGCTGTTCAAAAAGGTCAGCGAGCGCGGCGAAACCCACGAGTGGCAGTTCAACCCGCTCTGGACCCGCCTCGACCGGGAGACCGACGACGAGTTCGGCCTCCAGAAACTGGAGCTCGCCTCCCGCAACGAACGCGTCGTCATCGCCCGCGACCTGTCCCCGCCGGAGCGGGAGACGCTGGCGGAGGCGATCAGCCGGGCGCTGTCGGATGTGAAGCGAGGTTATTGAGCAGGATGCAGATTGGCTGTCCGCTCATCGCTGTCACGATATTCCAGCCACGCCTGCCGTAAAATCTGCACCGACGACGACAAGAAGAGCCCAGCCATCAGGGCGGCCACGGCGAGGTCCGGCCATGCGGTGGCGGTGCCCCAGACGCCCAGCGCCGCGATCATCACTACCACATTGCCGATGGCATCGTTGCGGGAGCAGAGCCAGACGGAGCGCACATTGGCGTCGCCGTCCTTGTAGCGCATCAGCAGCAGGACCGAGGCGAGGTTGGCGGCAAGCGCCAGCAGGCCGATTCCGCCCATCAGCTCGGCTCGGGGAAGGCCGAGAACAAACGTCTGATAGAGTGTCGAACCGAAGACCCACAGGGCCATCAGGCTCAAGGAAAGCCCCTTGAACAAAGCCGCCGTGGCGCGGATGCGCAGGCTCGCGCCGATCACCGCGAGACTCAGGCCGTAGGTGACCGTATCGCCGAGGAAATCGAGGGCATCCGCCTGCAGGGCCTGCGACCGGGCCATGTGTCCGGCCACCATTTCCGTCACAAACATCGCCGCATTGAGCGCGATCACGGTCCACAGGATGCGCTTGTAGCGCGGGTCCACACCGTCGAAGACCGGCACGCCGCCGTGACAGCCGCAAGCACCCTCCGCCTCATGCTTATGCGCCTCTGCGGGATGAGAATGCGCGTGGGCCTCTGCATGAGCGTGGTTGGAGCAGCATTCATGAGCCATCGCGACGTCCTCTTATCTTGCTCTTTTCTTGATCCTGCGACGAGCCTACAATCTCTAGCGACTAGAGGTTCAAGCGAAAAATGATGTCGATCGGAGAATTGTCCCGCCGCACCGCCGTGAAGGTGCCGACCATCCGCTATTACGAGCAGGTCGGCCTGATGCCCTTAGCCCCGCGGACGGAAGGCAAGCAGCGGCGCTACGGCGTGTCGGAGGTGTCGCGGCTCAATTTCATCCGCCATGCCCGCGAGCTCGGTTTCGAGGTCGAGGCCATTCGGGAATTGCTGGCGCTGAACGAAAAGCCCGATCAATCTTGCGCCGAGGCCGACCATATCGCCCGCAGGCACATGGTCGAGGTCGAGCGGCGCATCGCGCAGCTGACGGCCCTGCGCACAGAGCTGGAGCGGATGGTGGACGAGTGCAGCCATGGCCGGGTCGGCGAATGCCGGGTCATCCAGGTTTTGGCGGATCACGGCCAATGCGGGCACGAGCATCACTGACGGCGGCACAGCACAGAAATCGGGTGTCGCTCTGTCCTCACCCCGGTAGGATGAGGCAACAGAGGTATACGACCATGCTCGATACATTACGCAACATCACCATCGAACCCGGCGCGATCACGCTGCCCGATGAGCCGCATGCGGATTATGAACGCGTGCGTCGGATCATCGCCTATATTTCGGAGCGTTGGCGCGAGCAGCCCTCGCTGGAGGCCATTGCCGACCATGTGGGGCTGTCTACCACCCATGTGCATCATCTCTTCAGGCGCTGGGCAGGCCTGTCGCCCAAGGCCTTCCTCCAGGCCCTCACCCTCGACAACGCCAAGGCGCTGCTGACCGATTCGGCGAGCGTGCTTGACGCCACCTACGAGGTCGGGCTCTCGGGGCCCGCGCGGCTGCACGATCTGTTTGTCACCCACGAGGCTATGACGCCGGGCGATTACAAGGCGGGCGGCTCAGGCCTGACCATGCGTTACGGCTTCCACCCCTCCCCCTTCGGCGAGGCGATCCTCATCGTGACGGAGAGGGGATTGGCTGGGCTCGGCTTCGTGGATGATAGCGACCGGGAGGCCGCACTCGCCGACATGACCCGGCGCTGGCCCAAGGCGCAGTATGTGGAAGATAATGCCGCCGTGGCGCCTGTGGCGAAGCGCATCTTCAACCCTTCCCAGTGGCAGGCGGAGCAGCCTCTGCGGGTGGTATTGATCGGCACGGATTTCGAGGTGCGGGTCTGGCAGACCCTGCTGCGCATCCCCCGCGACAAGGCCACCACCTATTCGGACATCGCCCGCCATATCGGCAACCCCGCCGCCTGCCGGGCGGTGGGGGCGGCGGTGGGCAAGAACCCCGTCTCCTTCGTGGTCCCCTGCCACCGCGTGCTCGGCCGCTCGGGAGCCCTCACCGGCTATCATTGGGGCCTCACCCGTAAGCAGGCGATCCTGGGGTGGGATGCGGGACGGGGTCTGGCTGGAAGCGAGGCTTGAGGACTAACGCTGTTTCTGCAGGCTATGGCTCACTCTCGAGCTGGTCGTCGAGAGTCTGGCCGGATGGATTGCGGCGTACACTTGTGCCAGCGTCTCTGAGCTTCCGCCTCGCCTTCTTTCCCGAAGCATACGGCGTTTCCGGCCGTTCCGCTAAGCCATAGGTGAAGAAATTGCGATTGTTCGCAGGCTTCTTCATCAGCCGTAGCGCGGCAGGCCGCATCTGCCTTTTCCCACAGATTTAGCATTCGAGGGATCTGCTCCCCATCAGGAACGGGGCAGCGAACGAGCGTTTGGACTGGGCGCTTCCCCAGGCTTTTCTTCCAAACGGACATCCGATCCGGTCCCAGCATCTCGAAAACCATCCGATCCTTGTAATGATCGGCTCCCTCGAAATCACAGGTCATGTCGATCGCAAACTTCGAGCCGGTTCGCTGAATACGGTTGAAATCACAATGAAGGACATCCTGACCGTCTGATAACGACCGCTCCTGCAGGGACATGAAGCTTTCATCGCCTGACGACACATCGCAAAAGAAGTTCTCAGGTCCCCACTTCCCCTCATAAGGCCGAAGCCAGTCTCCTTCATAAGGCGCAGCCTGCAAGGCCGAAGCCACCAAGAGGGCAGCAAGGAAGATCAAGATTTTCATTACATCTCCTCCTGCTGGGCAGCAGGATTTCCAGCCCCCTCGGGACTCACCAAAAGCAGGCGATTTGGATCGAGGGGATGGCGAGCCCCGCTTAGGGCCTCACCATCGCGGCGGCGTCTCGCATGAAAGGCGCCGCATTCAGGGTTCCGTCCAGGAGGTCAAAGCCGATCACGAGATAGGCGACAACGGCACAGGGCAGCCCAATCCCCAACAGGAATTTCCAGATTGCCACCCGTTCGAAAGATTGCACGAACCGGATAACATCGAAGAGCGCGAAACCCGCCAGCAGGGCGATCAAAGCCGCCACGATGATCTCATCCATAGCGTTCTCCCTGGCTTGAGCGATTCATCAAAAGACACGTTATCTTATATCAATAATTGAGCCGGTGCGATACCGCACCTCGGCGCAGATCCGTTATGCCAAAGACACAACTGCAAAGCTTTTTGGATTATTCCGCAAAGAATGCGGATGTTGGGCGTCAACTCACGAGTTCATCCGTGGATCGGGTTTAACGCGCCAATCAGGCTAGGATCTCAGCGCCTGAATAACAATTGAAGCAACCTTAGAGAGTATAGACTACTTCACCAAAAGTTCTATGGCTAAAGATATAAGCAAAATTGCCGCCACTGATGGCCAAAACCAATTCATCGCATAAGATTCAGAGAACCGCATTACGTCGATAATCGTGACGCCTGATAATAAAACCAACAACACGATGACAATAACATACTCCATATCGACCTCCCAATACTGTAACATGATAAGTGTGTGCTATTACGCGATTTATACCGATATATCGGTGCAATTACGCACGTTAGGGAAGGTAGTCGCGAGAAACTTGAATCAAGAGGGTAATTTCCTCCGCTCCGCCCTATTGCAGCCTTGCAACAGCGCCCGATCCCGATGAAATGCGGCCAACAAGAGCTCAGGATCGTCTTGCGGCGCTCAAAAGCCCTTCTTATATCAGCGCCAGCAGGGTACGCCCCGATAGGGTCGGGCCTGTAATGTCATCAACATGTAAGCCATGGGCCGGGCCGCTTCGGGGCTCGGCGGTCTGCTTGAAAGTGAGGGATCCCGCCATGGGTAAAGTTATTGGTATCGACCTCGGCACCACCAACTCCTGCGTCGCTGTCATGGAAGGCTCGACGCCTAAAGTCATCGAGAACTCGGAAGGCACCCGGACGACTCCGTCCATCGTGGCCTTCACGGACGACGGCGAGCGCCTCGTCGGCCAGCCGGCCAAGCGCCAGGCGGTCACGAACCCGTCGCGTACGTTCTTCGCCATCAAGCGCCTGATCGGGCGCACCTTCGACGACCCCATGACCAAGAAGGACATGGGCCTCGTTCCGTATCACATCATCAAGGGCCCGAACGGCGACGCTTGGGTCGAGGCCGACGGCAAGCAATATTCGCCGTCGCAGATCTCCGCCTTCACCTTGCAGAAGATGAAGGAAACCGCGGAGGCCTATCTCGGCCAGCCGGTGACGCAGGCCGTCATCACGGTTCCGGCCTACTTCAACGATGCCCAGCGTCAGGCCACCAAGGACGCCGGCAAGATCGCCGGCCTCGAGGTGCTGCGCATCATCAACGAGCCGACCGCTGCTGCCCTGGCCTACGGCCTGGACAAGAAGCAGACCGGCATGATCGCGGTCTACGATCTGGGCGGCGGCACCTTCGACGTGTCCGTTCTCGAGATCGGCGACGGCGTGTTCGAGGTGAAGTCCACCAACGGCGACACCTTCCTCGGCGGTGAAGACTTCGACATGCGTCTCGTCGAATACCTCGCGGCCGAGTTCAAGAAGGAACAGGGCATCGACCTGACGAAGGACAAGCTTGCCCTTCAGCGCCTGAAAGAAGCGGCCGAAAAGGCCAAGATCGAGCTGTCCTCGGCCTCCCAGACCGAGATCAACCTGCCCTACATCACGGCGGATGCCTCCGGTCCGAAGCACCTCGCCCTCAAGCTCTCGCGCGCCAAGTTCGAGCAGCTCGTGGACGATCTCGTGCAGAAGACCATCGAGCCCTGCCGCAAGGCCCTCAAGGATGCCGGCATCAACCCTGGCGATATCGACGAGGTGGTCCTGGTCGGCGGCATGACCCGCATGCCGAAGATCCAGGAAGTGGTGAAGCAGTTCTTCGGCAAGGAGCCCCACAAGGGCGTGAACCCGGATGAGGTCGTGGCCATCGGCGCCGCGATCCAGGCGGGCGTGCTCCAGGGCGACGTGAAGGACGTTCTGCTTCTCGACGTGACCCCGCTCTCCCTCGGCATCGAGACGCTCGGCGGCGTGTTCACCCGCCTGATCGAGCGCAACACCACGATCCCGACGAAGAAGAGCCAGGTCTTCTCGACCGCGGAAGACAACCAGAACGCGGTGACCATCCGCGTCTTCCAGGGCGAGCGTGAAATGGCGGCGGACAACAAGCTGCTCGGCCAGTTCGACCTTGTCGGCATTCCGCCCGCACCGCGCGGCGTGCCGCAGATCGAAGTGACCTTCGACATCGACGCGAACGGCATCGTGAACGTTACGGCGAAGGACAAGGCCACGGCCAAGGAGCACCAGATCCGCATCCAGGCTTCCGGCGGCTTGTCGGATGCCGACATCGAGAAGATGGTGAAGGACGCCGAGGCGCACGCCGACGAAGACAAGAAGCGCCGTGAGACGGTCGAGGCGAAGAACCAGGGCGAAAGCCTCGTTCACGCCACCGAGAAGTCTCTCACCGAGTACGGCGACAAGGTCTCCGAGTCCGACAAGCAGGGCATCCAGACCGCTATCGACGCGCTCCGGCAGGCTCTGGCCGGCGAGGACGCCGAGGTCATCAAGGCCCGCACGACGGACCTGATGCAGGCTTCCATGAAGCTGGGCGAGGCCATGTACGCGGCGCAAGCTGCCGCTGGCGAAGGCGGCGAGCAGCCCGAGGGCGAGAGCGCTCCGAAGGACGACGTGATCGACGCCGACTTCCAGGAAGTCGACGAAGACGACAAGAAGAAGCGCGCTTAAAGGTATGAGCGCCTTTTAAGAAATTCGGCACCCGGCATTTGACTGCCGGGTGCCGTTTTCATGACAAGAGCTTGCAACAACAATGATCGACCAACCGACCCAAAGCCGCGAGGCACGCACCAGACGATCGAGTGCCGCCAGCCGCATCGAGCGCCAAGGTCGGATTGCCAACAAGAGGGAGCGTCCGAACGCTCCCAGGGGCGCCTGAAATGTCCAAGCGCGATTACTACGAAATCCTCGGCGTCGCGAAGACCGCGACCGATGCGGAGATGAAATCCGCTTTCCGGAAACTTGCGATGCAGTATCACCCGGATCGCAATCCGGGCGACCACGAGGCGGAAGTCAAGTTCAAGGAACTCAACGAGGCCTACCAGACCCTCTCCGACGGGCAAAAGCGCGCGGCCTATGACCGCTACGGCCACGCGGCCTTCGCCAATGGCGGCGCGGGCGGACCGGGCTTCGGCGGCGATTTCTCCGACTTCATGTCGGACATCTTCGAGAATTTCTTCGGCGATGCCGGGGGCGGCGGGCGCGGACGCGGCGGCGGCCGCAGCAGCGGGCGCGAGCGCGGCGCGGATATGCGCTACAACCTGGAAATCAGCCTCGACGAGGCCTTCCACGGCAAGACCGCCGAGCTGAAGATTCCCACCTCTATCACCTGCGAATCCTGCTCGGGGAGCGGCGCAAAGCCGGGCTCGAAGCCCAAGACCTGCCCCACCTGCGCTGGCGCCGGCCGTGTTCGCGCGACGCAAGGGTTCTTCTCCATCGAGCGCACCTGCCCGAACTGCCATGGACGCGGTGAGGTGATCGACGATCCTTGCGCTTCGTGTGGCGGCGCAGGCCGCGTGACCCGCGAGCGCACGCTCTCGGTCAACATTCCGGCGGGCGTCGAGGACGGCACGCGCATCCGCCTTGCGGGCGAGGGCGAAGCCGGGCTCCGCGGCGGGCCTGCGGGCGACCTCTACATCTTTCTTTCCTTAAAACCCCACCCGTTCTACCAGCGCGATGGAGCGGATTTGTTCTGCCGCGTGCCGATCTCCATGGTGACGGCGGCGCTCGGTGGCGAGCTCAACGTGCCCACCATCGGCGGCCCCGAGGCCTTGGTGAAGGTGCCCGAGGGCACCCAGACCGGAAAGCAGTTCCGCCTGCGGGGCAAGGGCATGCCGGTGCTCCGTTCGCGGGATGTGGGCGACCTCTATATTCAGGTTGTTGTGGAAACCCCGCAGAAGCTCACCAAGCGCCAGCGCGAGCTTCTGGAAGAGTTCGACAAGGAGTGCTCCAAGGAAAACCATCCTGAAAGCTCGGGCTTCTTCTCGCGTTTCCGGGAGTTTCTGGATGGCCTGAGCGGATCAAGTTAGCTTGACGGTCGTTTCCTTTGAGTTCTAAACAACAATGTGATCCGCCCGCTTGAGGGGTCTTCCCAGTGCATCAGTCGTTCCAACGGCCCACGACCCGGAAAATCCCTTTCAAGAAAGATCGCTTTCAGGATGAGGCGCGTTTCTTGCGCTCCTGGCTGGAACGCCCCCTCGCCATCGGCGCGATCACCCCTTCGGGAAAAGCCCTGGCGCGGACCATGGCGTCCTATGTCGATCCCCGCATTCCGGGCCCCGTGATCGAGCTTGGCCCCGGCACGGGCCCGGTGACCGATGCGCTGATCCGGCGCGGTGTGGAGCAGGAGCGCCTGATCCTCGTCGAGTTCAACCCCGAATTCTGCCAGCTCCTGAAGCGCCGCTTTCCGAAGGCGACAATCATCCAGGGCGATGCCTACGACCTCCAGGAGACACTCTCCAGCCTTCTGAAGGAACCGGCCGCCGCCACCGTGTCGAGCCTGCCGCTTTTCACCAAGCCTATGGACCAGCGCCTGGACCTGCTGGAAGCGGCGCAGGAGCTGATGCATCCGAGCGCGCCCTTCATTCAGTTCACCTATGCCGTCGTGCCGCCGATTCCGGCGCGCTTGAACGACTACAAGGCCAAGGCGTCCAACCGTATCTGGCGCAACCTCCCCCCTGCCCGCGTGTGGGTTTACAACAAGGTCCAGAATCCATGAGCCAGCCTGTGTCTCCGTCGACGAAACCCGTTTCGGCCGGAGATATTCGCGACAGGCTCATCATTGGACTTGATGTTCCAAGCGTCGAGGAAGCGCGCTCCATCGTGTCGCGCATCGGCGATGCGGGCACCTTCTACAAGATCGGCTATCAGCTGGCCTATGCCGGCGGCTTCGAATTCGCCCGCGAGCTGATCGGCCAAGGCAAGAAGATCTTCCTCGACCTCAAGCTCCACGACATCGGCAACACGGTGGAACAAGGCGTGCGCTCCATCTCGCGCATGGGCGTAACGTTTCTTACCGTGCACGCCTATCCGCAGACCATGCGCGGGGCCGTTGCCGGCAAAGCCGGATCGGACCTGAAGATCCTCGCCGTGACCGTGCTCACCTCCTACGACGACAACGATCTCGTTGAGGCAGGCTACGCTCCCGTCGCGGCAGCGGATCTCGTCGCCAAGCGCGCGGAGCAGGCCCGCGACATCGGCATCGACGGCATCGTCTGCGCAGCGACGGAAGCGCAGCGCGTGCGCACCATCGTCGGCCGCAACCGCCTCATCGTGACACCGGGCATCCGCCCGGCAGGCGCGGATGCGGGCGACCAGAAGCGCATCGTCACGCCCGCCGAGGGCATCCGGCTCGGCGCCAACCACCTCGTCGTCGGCCGCCCCATCGTGAAGGCCGCCGATCCGCGAGCAGCGGCGGAAGCCATCGTGCGCGAGATCGCCGAGGCCTGATCTCGTGAGCATCCCGATGCGTGCCACGGGACTTGACGACGCAGCTTCGCTATCGTTCGCTGCGCACCCCATCCAAAAGGAGACCTTCATGCCCAAAGGCTATGTCATCGCCCGCGTCACCGTCACGAACCCGGAGGCTTATGCGGAATATGCCAAGGGCGCGACGGCGGCGATCAAGCAATATGGCGGACGCCCGCTGGTGCGTGGGGGTGCCTACGAGGCACTGGAAGGCGAGGCGCGAGCGCGCAACGTGGTGATCGAGTTCGACACGGTCGAGCAGGCCCGGACCTATTACAACTCTCCCGAATACCAGGCCGCCAAGGCCAAGCGCGACGGCGCCTGCGTGGCGGAGTTCGTTCTCGTGGAAGGAGCGGAGTGATGGCGAAGGGATATTGGATCGGCCGCGTCGATGTTTCCAACCCGGATGCTTACCAGAACTACGTGAGGRCCAATGCCCTGCCCTTCGCCAAGTTCGGCGCGAAATTTTTGGTGCGCGGCGGCGCCTACCGCGTGGCGGACGGCGAAGCCCGCGCCCGCAACGTGGTGATCGAATTCCCGTCCTACGACGCGGCGCTGGCCTGCTGGGACTCGCCTGAGTATCAGGCCGCGAAAGCCGAGCGGGACGGCCATGCGGTGGCCGATATCATCATCATCGAGGGCTACGAGGGCCAACAGCCGGGCTAGTGTCCTAAGCAATGGCTGGGAACAGGCCCGGCCATCACGCTTCTCAGCCACCCCTCAAGCCGCTATATCCTGATCCCGTAACAACAGGAGATCGAGCATGAGCGAAATGCGACTTGTCGTGGTCGGTGCCGCCGGACGCATGGGGCGCATGCTCATCAAAGCTGTGGCGGAAAGCGGCGGTTGCCGGTTGACGAGTGCCATCGAGCGTGAGGGCTCGACGGCTCTCGGGCAGGATGCGGGCTCTCTCGCAGGCCTGCAACCGCTTGGCATTCCGGTAACGGATGATCCGCTCACCGCCTTCGCCCAGGCCGACGGCGTGCTCGATTTCACCTCTCCCGCCGGCACCGTGTCCTTCGCGGCTCTCGCGGCCCAGGCGCGCATCGTGCATGTGATCGGCACCACCGGCTTGGCAGAAGAGGATTTCACGAAGCTGGAGGCCGCCGCGCGGCATGCGCGCATCGTCCAATCGGGCAACATGTCGCTTGGCGTGAACCTGCTCGCCGGCCTCGTGCGCAAGGCGGCGGCGACTTTGGGCGAGGATTTCGACATCGAGGTTCTCGAGATGCACCACCGCATGAAGGTGGATGCGCCCTCCGGCACCGCGCTTCTGCTGGGAGAGGCCGCCGCCGAAGGCCGCCAGATTTCCCTTAAAGAGCGCTCGGTGCGCAGCCGCGACGGGCATACCGGCGCGCGCGTTCCCGGCGATATCGGCTTTGCGACCCTGCGCGGCGGCTCCGTGGTGGGCGAGCACTCGGTGATCTTCGCCGGCCAGGGCGAGCGCCTTGAACTTGGTCACCGTGCGGAGGATCGCGGGATCTTCGCGCGCGGCGCGGTGAAAGCCGCGCTCTGGGGCTTCGACAAGAAGCCGGGCTATTACACCATGGCCGATGTGCTAGGCCTCAATCAGCTCTAAAACACCTGACGAACCAATCTGGAGACGACCCGATATGAACCGCCTTCTCGTCCTTGCGCGCCACGGCCAAAGCGAATGGAACCTCAAGAACCTGTTCACGGGCTGGAAGGACCCTGGCCTCACCGATCTCGGCATCGAGGAAGCCCGCGCGGCTGGCCGCCGCCTCAAGGAGATGGGCGTTCAGTTCGACGTGGCCTTCACCTCGGATCTCGGGCGCGCCCAGCGCACCTGCAAGCTGATCCTTGAGGAGATCGGCCAGCCCGACCTGAAGACCATTGCCGATCAGGCCCTGAACGAGCGCGATTACGGCGATCTCTCGGGCCTCAACAAGGATGATGCCCGCGCCCGCTGGGGCGAGGATCAGGTTCATGTCTGGCGCCGTTCCTACGACGTGCCGCCTCCCGGGGGCGAGAGCCTGAAGGATACGGTCGCCCGTGTGCTGCCCTACTACATCCGCGAGATCCTGCCCCGGGTCATGCGCGGCGAGCGCGTGCTCGTGGCTGCCCACGGCAATTCGCTCCGCGCCCTCGTGATGGTGCTCGATGGCCTGACCTCCGACACGATCCCCAGCCTCGAACTCGCGACCGGCATCCCGCTGGTCTACGACCTCAACGATGACACCACTGTCGCCAGCAAGAAGGTGCTGGAGGCTTAAGCCTCTCACACCTGCTTTCACGTCATGGCCGGGCTTGTCCCGGCCATCCACGCTTTAGGAAACATTGCGGTCCAAGACGTGGATCCCCGGGCCAAGCCCGGGGATGACGAATGGAACGGTCCGGTTCAATATCCCATCAATGACCGCCATCACCCTCGCACCCGGCCTCGTCTATTACCCCGATTATCTGGACCGCCCGGCCCAGGAAGGGCTTCTGCAAACGCTGCGGGAGATCACCAAGGCCGCGCCGCTTTACACCCCGCGCATGCCGCGCACGGGCAAGCCGTTTTCCGTCCGCATGACCAATGTCGGGCGGCTCGGATGGGTGTCGGATGTGGACGGCTACCGCTACCAGCCCACGCATCCCGACACAGGAAAACCCTGGCCCGCCATGCCGGATCAGGTTCTCCGGGCGTGGGAGGAGCTGAGCGGCTACCCGCAGGCGCCCGATGCCTGCCTGATCAATTTCTACGAGCCTACCGCCCGCATGGGCATGCACCAGGACAAGGACGAGAAGGAGTTCGCGGCTCCTGTGGTCTCCCTGTCGCTGGGCGATACCGCCCTGTTCCGCTATGGAGGCCTGGATCGCAAGGACCCGACCAAGTCCGTGAAGCTGCGCTCCGGTGACGCGATCGTGTTCGGCGGCCCCGCGCGGCTGATTTATCATGGCATCGACAGGCTCATGCCGGGCACGTCGGACCTGCTGCCGCAGGGCGGACGGATTAACCTGACCTTGCGCAAGGTGGAACAGGCGCTTTAACCTGCGTCAGATGTTCTCGAAGGGGCACCCATGAAAGCTCTTGTCGCCGCCGTTTTCGGCTTCACCCTGTCCATCCAGGCCGCTTTCGCGGCGGAGCCGGTGTTTCCGCCGGCCTCGCGCATCGGCATCGTGCCGCCCAAGGACATGGTGGTCTCAAAGCGCTTCTCCGGGTTCGAGAACGAGGAGCGCGCCGCCGCCATCACCTTCGCGGAAATGCCGGCCCAGGCCTTCGACCAGCTGTCGTCCGGCCTGACGAAGGAAGCGCTCAAGCGGCAAGGCCTCGACGTGAAAACCCACGAGACCCTCAAGCTCGGCTCGAAAAGCGGCATTTTGGTCGGCGGGACCATGACCGGGCCGGTGACGGGCCGCAAATGGCTTCTCGTGGTCAAGGATGCCGACGTGACCGGCCTCGTGATCGCGCAGGTGCGTGGCGGACAGGACGGCTACAGCGATGCGCAGATTCGCGACGCCTTGAAGAGCGTGGCGCTCAGGGGCACGGTCTCCCTGGAGGAGCAGGTCTCGGCCCTTCCCTTCCGCATCAACGATAAAGCGGGCTTCAGGCCTGTGCGGGTGCTCGCCGGCAATTCGATCCTGTACACGGACGGGCCACAGGACACGATCAAGGCGGTGGAGCAGCCGATGGTAATCCTCGCCGCAGCCCTGCAGCCGGCCCCGCCTCCCGGCGAAGCCCGGAACCAGTTCGCGCGGGCGGCCCTCAACTCAAACCAGATCCTGAAGGATATCCGCATCGAGCGCTCCGAGGCTTTCCGCCTCAAAGGGCAGGACTGGCACGAGATCGTAGCCCGTGCCAAGGAGGCCGCGAGTGGACAGGACATCGTAGTCATGCAGTCGATCCAGTTCGACGGGAGCCGCTATGTGCGCATGGTGGGCATGACGCGGGCCGAGCAGCGGGAGCAGAACCTGCGCCGCTTCCGCGCCGTGGCGGACGGGCTGGAGATCATCAGCCAGTAAGGGTGGATTAATCCCGGGCCGGAAAAGCCGGCAGGGACCAGCCGCGCAGGAGCGCCAGCGCCCTCAAAGTGAAGGCGGCGGCAAAGCCTGTCGCACCGCTCCAATAGGGATCGAAACCCAAGGCCTGCAGGGCGACCGTGACGCCAGCCCCGAGAGCCGCCGCTGTCACGTAAATCTCCTGGCGCAGCACCAGCGGCGTGATGCCCGCGAAGATATCGCGGATGATGCCGCCGAAGGTGGCCGTGATCGTGCCGAGCGCGATGGCGGACAGGGGCGGCACGCCGGCAGCCAGGGCCTTGGTGGTGCCGGTGACGGCAAAAAGGGCGAGGCCGAGGRCATCCGCCCAGAGAAGCACGCGCCCCCGCCGCCCGCCTTCGAGAGCGCCCACCCGTCTCGGGCCCAGCATGAAGACGATCTCGGCCACGATCACGCAGACCAGCACATCCGTGGGGTCCCCCACCCAGAAAACCGGCCTGATGCCGATCAGCAGGTCGCGCACGGTGCCGCCCCCCACGCCGGTCAGCGTGGCGAGCAACGCGAATCCGAACGGGTCCATGCCCTTGCGGGCCGCCATCAATGCGCCCGTGAGGGCAAAAACAGCGACGCCGATCGTCTCGAACGGAAGGTACGGGAGGAAACTCAAGGAAGGTCTGGCCCTTTGGAGCGGACGGCAAAGCCCTCCTCCCCGTCATGGCCGGACATATCCCGGCCATCCCGCTTCGGAACGGCGCCGCACTCTACCAATCGGGATCATCGGCACAAGGCCGGTGATGACGTGGGAGGGTGTCTCTACAGAGTTGCCATCCCGGACGGCGCAGCCGATCCGGGATCGTGTGCAGGATAAGGCGCAGTGCACCCTCTCCCGCAGAGGGGAGAGGGGAAGAAAGGCAGCATTCAGCCGATCAGAAGAGCTTAACTTAAGAAGCCGAGGAGTTGTCCGCCGTTTCGCCGTTGGCAGCCTTCGGGCCGCCCTTGGCGACGCCGACGAGGGCCGGGCGCAGAACACGGTCGCCGATGACGTAGCCGGACTGGACGACCTGGACCACCGTGCCGTTCGGCACGTCGGGATTCGGCACCTCGAACATGGCCTGGTGTACGTTGGGGTCGAACTTCTGGCCCTCTGGGTCGAGCTTCTTCACGCCGTGACGCTCAAGGTTCTTGAGGAGGTCGCGCTCGGTGAGGTCGATGCCCTCGATAAGGCCCTTGAAGGCGCCCTCGGCGGTGCTCAGGTCCTCCTTCGGCACGCTCTCGATGGCGCGGCGCACGTTGTCGGCCACATTGAGCATGTCGCGGGCGAAATTCGCCACCGCATAGGTGCGGGCATCCGCCACCTCGCGCTCCGTCCGGCGGCGAAGGTTCTCCATGTCGGCCATCAGGCGCAGGAGCTTGTCCTTCAAATCGGCCTTCTCGGCCTCGAGAACGGCCACCGGATCGGCCTGGGCTGCGGCATTCGCCGCCGTGTCAGCGCCGTCGGCAGGGTCGGACTGAGGGTTCATGGCTTGGTTTTCCGTGTCGTTCGGATTCATATCGATCAACTAAGGTAGGGAAAGGGTCAGGGCACATATCAGGTCGCAGCGCTCACAAATCAAGCGCTGCGGCGCTGGAGCGGCTCAGCTTCCTCCGTCTTGAACACATCCAGCAGGGTGCGGCGGATGGTGGATTGGCGGCCCGCATGGGTGACCTTCGTGCCGGTCAGGTCCGTTACATAGAACACGTCCACGGCCTTTTCGCCGAAGGTGACGATGTGGGCCGAGGCGATGTTGAGGTTGAGCTTGCCCAGCGCCGTCGTGAGGTCATAGAGCAGCCCCGGCCTGTCGAGGCCCGAAACCTCGATGACAGTCTGGCGGCTCGACAGGGAATTGTCGATGGTGACCTCCGGCGGCACATGGAAGGCCTTCGGGGAGCCTTTCGACGGCTTCTTGCTCTCCACGAGGTCGGCAATCCTCACCTCGCCCTTCAGGGCCCGCTCAATGGCCTTCGCCACGCGCTCGGCACGGCGCAGCTCGTCCTCGTCGCGGTCGAAGGCGCGGGAGAGGACGATGGTGTCCAAAGCCATGTCGTCCGCGGTCGTAAAGATCTGCGCATCGACGATGTTGCCGCCCGCCGCCGCGCAGGCTCCGGTGACGATGGCGAGAAGGCGCGGATGATCGGGAGAAAGGACGGTGAACTCGGTCACGTCCCTGAACTGATCGGTCTCGTAGGACGTGGTGACCGTGCGTCCCTCCTTGTCGGCATCGTGCACGAAATGCGCTTGCTTCAGGCGGCGCACCTCATCCGTTTTCAGCCAATAGGCCGGCGTGTGGCGCGCCGCATAAGACTCGAATTCCGCATCCGACCATTTCGGCAGGGCAGCACGTAGCTGCTGCTGCGCCAGATGCACCCGGTCGGAGCGCGCGACATCCGCCGCACCACCGCCGAGCAGCACCTCGGTCTCGTAATAGAGCGTACGCAGGAGTTGGCCTTTCCAGCCGGTCCATGTGCCGGGCCCGACGGCCTTGATGTCGGCGATGGTGAGCACGAGCAGGAGCTTCAAGCGCTCCATGGTCTGCACCACATCGGCGAAGTTCTTGATGGTGGCAGGATCGGAGAGGTCGCGGCTCTGCGCCGTGTTCGACATGAGAAGATGGTGCTCGACGAGCCAGGCGACGGTGTTGGTTTCCGCATCCGACAATCCGAAACGCGGCCCGAGCTTTCGCGCGATCACCGCGCCGGCTTCCGAATGATCCGCCGGCCTGCCCTTCGCGATGTCGTGCAGGAACACGGCGACATAGAGCGCGCGGCGGTTCTGGATGGTGCCGAAGATCTGGTTGGCCAGCGGATGCTCGCTGCCGAGCTGCCCCGACTCGATCTCCGTGAGCACGCCGATGGAGCGGATGAGATGCTCGTCCACCGTGTAGTGATGATACATGTTGAACTGCATCATCGCGACGATGCGGCCGAAATCCGGCACGAAGCGGCCGAGCACGCCCGCCTCGTTCATGCGCCGTACTACGACTTCGGGTGCGTTCTTCGAGGTGATGATGTCGAGGAAGAGCTTGTTCGCCTCCGGATCGTTGCGCAGGCTGTGGCCTATGAGCTTCAGCGAGCGCGTGGCGAGCCGCGTCGCATCGGGATGAATCGCGAGATTGTGCCGGTCAGCCAACCAGAACAGGCGGATCAGGTTGACCGGATCGCGCTCGAATGCTTCCTCGCTGCTCACATTGATGCGGTTGTTGTCGATGATGAAATCATCGCCCTCCAACGCGCCGCCGCGACGGCGGCGGAAGCGCCCGAACACACGGTCGAGAACGGGACGGCGTTTCGTCTGGCGCGCTTCGAGTTCGGCGCAGACGATGGCGGTGAGATCGCCCACATCCTTCGCGATCAGGAAGTAGGACTTCATGAAGCGCTCGACCGCCGACAATCCACCGCGCGGCGCAAAGCCGATGCGGTCGGCAATGACGCGCTGAAGATCGAAGGTCAGGCGCTCCTCGGCACGGCCTGTCGCGAAATGCAGATGGCAGCGCACGCGCCACAGAAACTCTTCGCAGCGCTGGAAAAGCTTGAACTCCTGCTGCGTGAACAACCCCGCCTTCACGAGTTCCTTCGGCTTCTTGACCTGATAGACGTACTTGCCGATCCAAAAGAGCGTGTTGAGATCGCGCAAGCCGCCCTTGCCGTCCTTCACGTTCGGCTCGACGAGATACCGCGAGGCACCGGCCTTCACGACACGGGCATCACGCTCTTTCAGCTTCGCATCCACGAACTCGGCAGGCGAGATTGCGACGATCTCCTTGTCGAAGCGTCGCACAAGATCATCGAAAAGCGCGCGCTCTCCGAACAGGAAACGAGTTTCGAGGAGAGCGGTGCGGATCGTCATGTCGGCATTCGCCTCGCGAATGCACTCCTCCACAGAGCGCGTGGCATGCCCCACTTTAAGCTTCAGGTCCCACAGCACATAGAGCATCGCTTCGACGACGCTCTCGCTCCAGGCGGTCTGCTTGTAGGGCAGGAGGAACAGCAAATCGACATCGGAGCCCGGAGCCAGGGTTCCGCGCCCGTATCCGCCCGTCGCCACCACGGCAAGATGTTCGCCGCTCGAAGGGTTCTCCACGGGGTAGAGAAACCGCACCACCGCATCGTGCACGATGCGCACCAGCTCATCCATATGGGTGGAGAGGTAATGGGCGCAGACCAGACCGTCCTCGGTGTCCAGAAGCTGTTGCTCCGCTTTCGCCCTGCCCTCCTCCAGGTAGGTCTTGAGATCGGGCACGAGTCGGGCTCGCAGCTCGGCCGCATCGCTGATGGGCTGCTCGCTCAAGGTTTGCAGGATGCTGTCAGGATGCTGGGACGCCATGGAACAACCGGTTCAGAGATCCGTTTTGGCTTATCACCCCAGGCCCATTCGCCCAAGGGCGGAGTGGTCGCATCCGGCAAACCGGAAATATTGTTCTTTATAAGAAATATTGTTTGACGTAAGAAACGCTTCGTCCTACAAAAAAGACACGCGCCGATTTGAGCATGCAGCTTGCGGGCGCGAAACAAGTGCAGCTAAAGCGTTGGGCGCTCAAGGCCACACGGCCCAAGCCCCATGCGCCAAACATGGGACTTTAAAATGAGCCTGACCCGCCGTCTTCTCCTCGCCGCGTCGCTGGCCACCGGCCTCACCTCCTTCGCCACTGGGGCCTTTGCCCAGGTGAAGGAAATCAAGATCGATTTCGCCACCTACAATCCCGTGAGCCTCTTGCTCAAGGATAAGGGCTTCCTGGAAAAGGAACTCGCGAAGGATGGCATTTCCGTGCGCTGGGTGCAGTCGCTCGGCTCCAACAAGGCGCTCGAGTTCCTGAATGCCGGCTCGATCGATTTCGGCTCCACGGCCGGCGCCGCCGCCCTGATCGCCAAGATCAACGGCAACCCGATCAAGTCGATCTATGTCTATTCCCGCCCCGAATGGACCGCCCTCGTCACCCGCAAGGACACCGGCATCACTAAGGTCGAAGACCTGAAGGGCAAGCGCATCGCGGTGACCCGCGGCACCGATCCGCACATCTTCCTCGTGCGCGCCCTGCAGGATGCCAAGCTTACCGAGAAGGACGTGAAGCTCGTTCTGCTCCAGCACCCCGACGGACGCACCGCCCTCGAGCGCGGCGACGTGGATGCCTGGGCCGGCCTCGATCCGCTGATGGCGGCTGCCGAGGTGGACAGCGGCGCGCAGCTGTTCTTCCGCAATGCCGGCGCCAATACTTGGGGCGTGCTGAACGTCTCCGAGGCTTTCGCCAAGGACAATCCGGAACTCGTGAGCCGCGTGCTGAAGGCCTACGAAGAGGCACGCAAATATGCGCTTGCCAACCCGGCCGAGCTGAAGAAGACCCTCGTGACCTACACCAAGCTCGCCGAGCCGGTGATCGAGCGTCAGCTGGAGCGGACGGAATTGACCCATTCCTCCATCGGCCAGGCGCAGATCGACACCATTCTTGCCGCGGGCATCGCGCTTCAGCAGGCCGGTGTGATCCCTGCTGAGACGAACGTGAAAGCTGCCGTCGACTCGCTGATCGACCAGCGTTTCGCCACAGCGTCCCGCTAATGACTTCATCGCGGGAGAGCGCCGTGACGGGCCCAGCCACGAGTCAGATCTCGAGCCAGGCCTGGTCCTCCCAAACGGGTGCCGCCGCTCTCGCGGCCCCTAACTCAGCCGAGAAGCACCGCGCCTTTGACTGGCGCGTCCTTCTCGGCTTTTTATTGCCTATCGCCGTCGCCTTCCTCTGGGAGGCCACTGTCCATTTCGGCCTTGCCCAGGGCCGCCTCGTTCCGCCGCCGAGCCGCATCTTCGCGACGCTCTGGGCGCTCGCGGAAACGGGCGAATTGTGGACCCATGTGTGGACCACCCTGTGGCGCGTGCTCTCCGGTTTCATCATCGGCGCCGCCGCCGGCATCGTGTTCGGAGCGCTGTCGGGCTCAAGCCAGACCATGAGGCGTCTGCTCGATCCTACGCTTCAGGCCCTGCGCGCGATTCCCTCCATCGCCTGGGTGCCTTTGTTCATTCTCTGGCTCGGCATTTTCGAGGCATCGAAGATCGCGCTGATCGCGGTCGGCGTGTTCTTCCCGGTCTATCTCGGCATCGCGGGCGCGATCCTCTCGGTCGACCGCAAGCTCGTCGAAGTCGGCCACGTGTTTCGCCTGTCGCGCTTCAAGCTTGCCAAGCGCATCCTGCTGCCCGCCGTTCTGCCCGAAGCGGTGATCGCGCTGCGCTCGGGGCTGGGCCTCGGCTTCATGTTCGTGGTCGCGGCGGAATTCATGGGCGCGTCGGAAGGCCTCGGCTACCTGCTCGTCGACGGACAGCAGATGGGCAAACCCGACCAGATTCTCGCCGCCATCATCGCCTTCGCGCTCCTCGGCAAGCTCGCCGACAGCCTGCTCGTCCACGGCACGAAGCCGCTCGTGCGCTGGCAGGACACGGTGCGGGAGAGACTTTGATGCTTGCCCTCGAACATCTCTCCAAGACCTATGCCGACGGCACGCGCGCCCTCTCCGACATCAACCTCGTCGTCCGCGAGAGCGAGATCGTCGCGCTGATCGGCGGATCGGGTTGCGGCAAGACCACGCTTCTGCGCCTCATCGCCGGTCTCGACCGCGCGAGCGCGGGACAGATCAAGCTCGACAACGAAGTGCTCACAGGCCCGCACCCGGCAGTGGGCATCGTGTTCCAGGAGCCGCGCCTCCTGCCGTGGCTGTCGGTTGAAGACAACATCGGCTTCGGCATCGAGGACCTTCCCACTTCCGAGCGTAAAGACCGCGTGGCTCATGCCCTCGACAAGATCGGCCTGAGCGAACATGCCAAGCGTTGGCCGCGCGATCTGTCGGGTGGTCAGCAGCAGCGTGTGTCGATCGCCCGCGCCTTCGTGACGAACCCGAAAGTCCTGCTGCTCGACGAGCCGTTCTCGGCGCTCGATGCCTTTACCCGCGCCAGCCTGCACGATCATCTGCTTAGGCTCTGGGAGGAGACCCGCCCCACCGTCGTGCTCGTCACGCACGACGTGCAGGAGGCGGTGACGCTCGCCGACCGCGCCGTCGTCATGCAGCCGAAGCCCGGCCGCATCTTCGATGAGTTGCCACTTACCCTTTCGCGTCCGCGCGACAAGACCGGCCTTCCCTTCGAGACCTCGGTGCGCCGCATCTTGACGGCTCTCGATCATTCCCTCAAAGCACCCCAGCAGCAGCCTCAACGCGAACGCGACCGACAAGCCGCCGCGTTGTGGTGGTAACTCAAGCCAAGGACATCATCATGGACGTGACCGCACTCCGCGCCCTCCAGGCGCCGTTGAAGGATCAGTATCGCAACGATCCGGATTCCGCCGTGATCACCCTGAAGGCACAAGGCACGCTCGACGACCAGCACATCGCGTGCAAGGTCGAGACCGGCCGCGCGCTCGCAATCGCCGGTCTTCACCCCGCATCCGGCGGCTCCGGCGCGGAGCTGTGCTCCGGCGACATGCTGCTCGAAGCGCTTGTTGCCTGCGCTGGCGTGACGCTGAAAGCCGTGGCCACCGCCCTCGAAATCGATCTGAAACACGGCGCGGTAAAGGCCGAGGGCGATCTCGATTTCCGCGGCACGCTCGGCGTCGACAAGACCGCCCCCGTCGGCTTCCGAGACATCCGCCTGTCATTCGAAGTCGATACCGACGCGCCGCAGGAGAAGATCGACCAGCTGCTCAAGCTCACCGAGCGCTACTGCGTCGTGTTCCAGACGCTGAACAACAAGCCCGAATTGAGCGCGACGCTGACGCGCAAGTAAGCTTCTGCTGTCAATTCCCTGCCACCAGCGTGCGCGGCGCGCGGCTGATGGCGACAGCTGCGCCGTTACGCACTTCCTGCACGGTGAGCGCGCGGTCGTTGGTGCCGTCGGGATTGAAGCGGAATACACCGTCCGCGCCGGCAAAGCCCGCCGGATTGGTCAGCACGCCGTCCGCATAACCTTGAGGCCCCTGCATGCGCGCGAGTGCGGCGGCGAGCGTCACCGCGTCGTAGGACAAGGTAGCGAGGCGAATGGGATCGGTGTTGAAGCGCTCGCGATAGCGGGCGGCGAAATCCTCGAAACCGCGATTGTCGGGCGCCGCGAACCAGCCGCCCTGCAAGGCCGGTAGAGCAAACACGCGCGGCTCGTTCCAGAGCCCGGTTCCCATGGCCTTCACGCGATCTCCATTGAAGCCGATGGTCTGCAATGCCTGCGTGACGGCGGGCAGGCCGTCGCCGCCATCGGGCAGGAACAGCGCATCCGCCTGCGGAGCGGGACCGCCGATGACGCGCGCGAGCCGCTGCACGGCTCCCATGGGCTGGCCTGCGGGATAGCGCTCGACCGCGACGAGGCGAATGCCCTGGTGCGCCGCCACCTGCTGCAACCGCGCTTCCGCCACGCGGCCGTAAGTTGTGTCGGGGATCAAAGCCACCATGGAGCGGCGGCCCTGAGAGGCGGCGTAGGAAACGATGCGGTCGACCTCCGCCTGCACCAGGAAGCTCAGGAGATAGATGCCTGGCGTCGCGACGCTCGCATCCGTCGAGAAAGCAATAACCGGCTTGCCGCTTTGGCGCGCCACCTGCCCCGCCGCCTGCACGGAACCTGCAAAAAGCGGGCCGATGATGAGCTCAGCGCCCTCGGCCACAGCCTGACTCGCGGCGCTCTGCGCGCCCTCGGGCGTGCCGCGATCGTCCTTCACAAGCAGGGTGATATCGGTGTTCTGGAATTCGGCGAGCGCCATTTCGGCGGCGTTGCGCATGCTCTGCCCGGCCATGGCGCCCTGCCCCGATCCGCTGAGGGGCAGGATTAGAGCAACCTTCACAGGACCGTTGCCGATGGCCGTGCCACCACTCATCGGCCCTGCGGCTCCCGGCGGCGTGCTCTGCACCGAACCGGAGGGCATCGGCGCACCGACATCCGCCGTGTAGAGCGGCTGTGCCTGGGACGCGGCTGGTGCGCGGCTTACCTTGCGCGGCGATGTCGAGCGGCTCGAACCGACGCAGCCGGATAGAACGAGCGCTCCGGCGACGACAAGAGCCCAGGCGGCCCGGCTTTTCAGGCCCGCTGCGGCACGAAACGATGGCGCCATCTCCGTCCCCTTGGAACATCAGGCAGGATGGCGAAGAACTTGGCAGCAAAAAGTAAATATTGTTTCCAAGTTTCAAAAGCCTCAAAGGCCGGCTTTCGCGACGGCGGGGCTTTATGCGACAGTGCCGGGTAATGACGCAGAGAATCGACAACCGGACCCGGCGGCGAGACGCTTCCGAGAAAACCGCCACCTTCACCGCCTTCGGCCTCGCAGCCGAGGCCAAGCCGCTTTCGCCGGGCCTCTACGTGGTCGCGACGCCCATCGGCAACCTGCAGGACGTGTCGTTCCGCGCGCTGAGCGTGCTCGCCGCGTCCGATGCGGTGCTTGCCGAGGATACGCGGGTCACGAAAACCCTGCTCGCCCATTACGGCATCACCACGCCGCTCGTGGCCTATCACGAGCATTCCAACGACGCGGTGCGCGAACGCATGGTCCACCGCATCCGCGAGGGACAGGCGCTGGCGCTCGTCTCCGATGCGGGCACGCCGCTCGTGTCCGATCCAGGTTATAAGCTCGTGCAGGCGGCCATCGAGGAAGGGCTTCCGGTCACGCCCATTCCCGGTCCCTCCGCCATCCTGACCGCGCTTGTCGTATCGGGCCTGCCGACGGACCGCTTCTTCTTCGAAGGCTTCCTGCCCTCGAAAAGCGGCGCGCGGCGCACGCGCCTTGCCGAGATCGGCACGATCCCCGGCACGCTGATGCTCTTTGAGGGCCCGCACCGCCTGCCCGAAATGCTGGCCGATGCCGCCGATGTGTTGGGCGAACGGCAGGCCGTGGTGGCGCGCGAACTCACCAAGATGTTCGAAACCATCCGGCGCGGCACGTTGCCGGAACTGGCGGCGCAATTCGCCGAAGAAGGCCCGCCGAAAGGCGAGATCGTCGTGCTGATCGGCGAAGCGACGAAGGCCATGCATGTGGCGAAAACCGATGCAGCCCTCGACGGCAAGCTCGAAGCCGCGTTGAAGAACCATTCGATCAAGGACGCCGCAGCCCTCGTCGCATCCGAACTCGATATGCCGAAGCGCGAGGTCTATGCCCGYGCGCTCGCGCTCGCCAAGAAGGACACATGACCAGCGCGTTTGATCGCCGCCGCGCCACATTCCTGCGCGGCCACAGGGCCGAGACCATCGCGCTTCTGTATCTCATCATGAAGGGCTACCGGCCCGTTGCGCGCCGCTATTCCGCGGCAGGCGGCGAGATCGATCTGATCATGAGGCGCGGCAGCACCATCGCGTTCGTGGAGGTGAAGGCGCGCGGAACGATGGACGATGCGCTCATCGCCATCACCGCCACGAAACGCCAACGCTTTTCACGCGCGGTACGCAGCTGGTTGTCTCGCCATACATGGGCCGAGGGCATGACATGGCGCGCAGATGCGGTGTTCATCGCGCCGAGGAAATGGCCACGACATATTGCATCGGCGTTCGAATTGGAGATGCTTTGAGGCATCGCGCCTCGCGTCATAGACGGACTTGCCCGTCTATCTCTGCTGACGCCCCACTGCCCTCATCCTGAGGAGGTCAGGCAGTGACCGTCTCGAAGTAGGCTCCAGTGCTCTCTGGACGCTCCTTCGAGACGCCGCTTGCAGCGGCTCCTCGGGATGAGGACAGAGAGATGGAGATCGCTCTTAAATTCAGTGCCAACTGCATCATTCTCGAAGCATCCCTAAGCCGCCAGCTTGCGCTGATCCCTCACCGACAACCGGATGATGCGCGCGAGTTCCTGCACGATGTGATCGCCGCCGTTTTTCGGCAGGTAGAGATTGACCATGAAGGGCGGCAGCGGCGGCAGGCCGCTATCGGAGCCAAGCACTTCCAATCCGTTCGGCACGGTAGATGCCATCCACGCCATGACGGCAATGTCGGCGGCGATCGTCGCGACCTGCGCCGAGGTATTCGTGGCGTCGAACGCCGAGCGCCATTCGATGCCGGCCTTTTGCAGGGCCTCGCGGATCGGCGCGCGGAAGGCGCAATCCGAACAGCCGATGGAAACGGGCAATGGGCGCTGCCATGCCGCCTCCCCGCCCCGCGCGCCGACCCAGACGAGCCGGTCCATGACGAGGTTCTCGCCCTCGGCATCGCAGGCGAGTTCGGTCGCGAGAACCACATCTGCCTTGCCGGCCGTCAGCTTCGCCCGCAGCTCGGCCGTCGAGCCGCTGACGAGCGTGATCCGCACCCGAGGATAGCTGCGCGCGAAATCCTTCAGGAAGGTCGGCAGGTAGGTGGTGATGATGTCGCTCGGGATGCCAAGGCGCACCTCGCCCTCGAATTCCGGCGTGGTCATCTCGGTCCAGATCTCGTCGTTCATCGCCAGCATGCGCTTGGCGCGCCCGAACAGTCGCTCGCCCGCCTTGGTCAGGGCCACGCCCTTCCGGTCTCGGACGATGAGCTCTTCCCCCAGGTTCTCCTCCAGCCGCTTGATCTGCTGGCTGACGGCGGCCTGGGTGAGGTTGAGAATGCCCGTGGCGGCAGTCATACCGCCCGCATCCACTACGGCGACGAAGGCTCTCAGAAGGCTGACATCGAGATTGCGGGTCACAGGCACCTCAATAACAAATCGTTATGTTCAGTATTATGAACATTCGTTTCACTTATGCAAGGGGCAGACCCATACTCCTTCTCATCCAGTGAAGGAGATCGTCATGTCCAGCCTTTCCAGCGCCTTTGAATGGAGCACCGAGCAGACCAGCCGGAAGCCCAACGCCGTTCTTGGTCTCATCGGCGCTATCGTGCGGGAAATCCGCCTTCGCCGCGCCCTGCGCGATGTCGGCGCGCTCGATGATTCTGCTTTGCTCGATATGGGCATCAGCCGCGGCGGCATCGAAGATGCGGTTCGGCATGGCCGGAATTAGGATTTCTCCGGTGGCGCGAACACCGTCACGGCCCCGGGCCTGATTGAGAAATGGGCCGGGGTCTGGGTGACGATCTCGCCATCTGCATTGATCGGCCTCGGCTTGTGGGTGCGGATATCGAATTCCTTTGCCCGCACGGCACGGACCTCCCGCCAGGCCCCGTGCCGTCCGTGCCGGAAGGAGCGGGCCATGAATGCCAGCTTCCAGGCGCGGTTCAGTTCGAGGCTGTAGAGATCGAGGTGCTGATCGTCGATGGCTGCATCCTGCTCCACCGCATTGCCGCCGCCGTAAAAGCGCCCGTTGCCCACCGCGATCTGCAGGGTCCGCACGCGCACGTTCTCCGTTTCACTGCGGATCGTGGCGCGAAAAGGCCGGGCCTGGGACAGAACCTTCAACGCCACCATCGCATAGCCCAAACGGCCATAACGACGCTTGATATCCCGTGTGAGTTGCTGCGCCAACTCGGCGGAAAGACCGACGCTCGCCACGTTGAAGAACGGCTCTCCATTGACGATGCCGAGGTCGATTTCGCGCGTGAGGCCATCGGCGATGACCTGGGCAGCGCCGTCGAGATCGAAGGGAATGCCGAGCGTGCGCGCCAGATCGTTGGCCGTGCCCAACGGCAAGATGCCGAGAGGCAGGCCGGATTCGATGACGCCGAAGGCCGCCGCGTTCAGGGTGCCGTCGCCGCCGCCGACGATGGCGCAATCGGCATCCTTGGCGTGCTTCACGATCAGTGGGGACAGATCCTCCCGGCGCTTGCAATCCAGGTGGATCGTCTCGATTCCATGGGCCTCAAGGCGTTCCATGGCCATCTCGCGCTGGGTGGCGCCGCTGCGGCTCTTGGCATTGACGATGAGGAGGGCGCGACGTGACATGGCCTATCACATGGAAAAGCTTGAGCGGAAGTACAAGGGGGGCGGGACGCGGCAAGCGCGGCCATGTGATAACCTTGAGCCCGCCATTTCGTTCACTCGGATCACAAGAAGAGTTGCCATCCTGAATTTTCAGGCCAATAACCCTGCTTCCCACGGAGACCGATCCATGACCCTCACCGTTGCGATCCAGATGGATCACATCCGCAGCCTCAAGATTGCGGGCGATACCGGTTTTGCGCTGCTGCTCGAAGCCCAGCGGCGAGGGCATAACATTCTGCACTATACCCCGGACCGCCTGAGCCTGCGCGACGGAGTGGTGACGGCGATGGCCGAGACCATCGAGGCGCGCGACGTGGAAGGGGACCATTATACGCTTGGCACGCCGCAGCGGGTCGATCTCTCAGACGTCGACGTGGTGCTCATGCGCCAGGACCCGCCCTTCGATCTGGCCTACATCACCGCCACGCATTTCCTGGAGCGCATTCACCCGAAGACGCTTGTCGTCAACGATCCGATGCATGTGCGCAATGCGCCGGAAAAGATCTTCGTCACGCAATTCCCGCATCTCATGCCGCCGACGCTGATTTCGCGCGACAAGGAGGAGATCGAGGAGTTCCGCCGCGAGCACGGGGACGTGGTGATGAAGCCGCTTTACGGCCATGGCGGCGCGAGTGTGTTCAAGGTTGGCCGCGAGGATCCGAATTTCGGCTCGCTATTCGACCTGTTCTCCAACCTGTTCCGCGAGGCCTGGGTGATCCAGCGCTTCCTGCCGAAGATCACGGAAGGCGACAAGCGCATCATCCTCATCGACGGCGAAGCGGCAGGCGCGGTCAACCGCGTTCCGGCCGCCAACGATATCCGCTCCAACATGGTGCGCGGCGGGGCTGCCAAACCCACGGATCTGTCGCCGCGCGAGCGCGAAATCTGCGAGACCATCGGCCCCGATCTCAAGCGCATGGGCCTCATTCTCGTCGGCATCGACGTGATCGACGGCAACCTCACGGAAATCAACGTCACCGCGCCGACAGGCATCCGCGCCATCAAGCGCCTCGGCGGGCCGGACCTCGCGGTGGATGTGTGGGATGTGATCGAGTCGAAGATTCGTCGCTGAAGGCGACGGATCTCGTCTTTAAACCGGTCGGCGTGCCAAGGCGAGCACCGCTCCAAGCCCGCACATGACGAAGCCGGAAGTTTCGCGGATGCGCCGGATGATTTTCGGCCTGCGCGCAAATCCGTCGCGGGCGCGTGCCGCCATGAAGGCAACAACCACATCGACGAGGGTATTCAACGTCACTGACACGAGGCCCAGCACGGCGAACTGAAGCGCGACATTGCCCTGAGCGGGGCTAACGAATTGCGGAATGAAGGCAAGGAAGAAGGCTGCCGTCTTGGGATTCAGGGCCTCGACCAGGATGCCCTCGCGAAAAGCCTTCCACGCCCCGGTGGTCGTCACGTTTGATGGCGCATCCACCTTCGCTTCCCGAATGGTCTTGTAGCCGAGCCACACCAGATAGACGGCGCCCGCGAGCTTCAGAAGCGTGAAAGCCTCGGCGCTCGCCATGACGAGAGCGGAGACGCCGAGCGCGCCGGCAACGATATGGACACAGCCGCCGAGACCGGTGCCGAAGCTTGAGGCGACGCCCTCGGCATAGCCACCGGCCAAGGTGCGGGCCGCGACGTAGAAAATACCCGGCCCCGGCGTGATCGCAATGAGCAGGGCGGCGGCCAAGAACAACAAGAAGCTACTGAGTTCGAACATCAACGATAACCTCTAAAAGTGCCCTTCAAGCTTGCATGCACGGCTTGTCATGTCGAGACGAGGCCAAGACCTTACGCGGCCAGTTCCGCGATCACCGCATTGAGCACAGGCGAACCCTTCGGCGTCACGGCGATGCGCGTGCCGTCGATACGGATGAGGCCCTCTTCCTTCAGAATGCGCACGCGCCGCTCGTTCAGAGATTTTCCCGTAAACGCCTCGAAGCGGCGCGCATCGATGCCTTCTTTCAGGCGAAGGCCCATGAGCAGAAACTCATCGCCTTCAGCCTCCGAGGTCAGCACCTCCTCGTCGATGACACCGTGGCCCTCGCGCTCGACAAGCTCCAGCCATGTTTCGGGGTGCTTTTCCGTTGCGGTGGCAAGGCGCGCGTTGCCGGTGACGAGGCGTCCATGCGCGCCGGGGCCGATGCCGGCATATTCGCCGTAGCGCCAATAAAGCAGGTTGTGCTGTGATTCCGCACCCGGCCGCGCGTGGTTCGAGATCTCATAGGACGGGAGCCCGTGCTTCGCGCAGGTCTCCTGCGTGATGTCATAGAGCGCGCGGCCCGTCTCCTCGTCCGGCACTTTGATCTTGCCGGCATCGTAGAGCCGCTGGAACCAAGTGCCCGGCTCGATGGTGAGCTGGTAGAGCGAGAGATGCTCAACCGCATGGCCGATGGCCCGCTCCAGCTCCGAGCCCCATTCCTGCGGCGTCTGATCGGGACGGGCATAAATGAGGTCGAAGGAATAGCGCTCGAAAATGGAAGCCGCGATCTTCACCGCCGCCAGCGCCTCATCGACGGAATGCATGCGCCCCAAGCGCTTCAGGTCGGCATCGTTGAGCGCCTGGACGCCGAGCGATACGCGGTTGATCCCGGCCCCGCGATAGCCGCGAAAACGTTCCGCCTCGACGCTGGTGGGATTGGCTTCCAGTGTGACTTCTGCCTTCGGATCCATGCTCCAAGCGCCGCCGATGGCGTCGAGAATCGCGCCGACCGTTTCCGGCTTCATGAGCGAGGGCGTGCCGCCGCCGAAGAAGATGCTGGTGACGGTCCGCCCCGGAATGCGCGCCGCCGTATGGGCGATTTCCCGCTTGAAGGCAGCCAGAAACCGCTCCTGATCCACCGGCTGGTGGCGGACATGGCTGTTGAAGTCGCAATAGGGGCACTTGGAAGCGCAAAAAGGCCAATGGACATAAACGCCAAAGCCCACATCACGCGTCGGATGATCGATCATGCGGGGTATATGGCAGGTCTTCCGCCGGACGTCACGGGTGCCTTTGTCGCGTGAAGCGCAGAGGTGTCATTCCCGGAAGGACTCGCCAGCGAAGGGGAAGGGAATCCATAGTGGTGCGCTTGATCGTGGATCCCCTTCCCGGCCCTGCTGGCCAGGGATGACACCGGAGGTGCAAAAGATTTCTGAACCTCTTCTCCAGGCAGTTGTTCACCCTGGAGAGCCCTTAAGCCCTAGCTTAGTCGGCCCCGGCGGCTTAAGGTCGAGGGCAGATACGAAGGATCCATCATGCGGCATTGGCGCGGCCCGTTCGACCGGCAGGGCTATCACCACGGCAATCTGAAGGAGGCGCTGATCGAGGCGGCGCAGCGCTTCATTGCCGAGCGGGGCCTTGGCGGGTTCACGCTGGCCGATGCGGCAAAGCTCGTGGGCGTAACGCCGGCGGCACTCTACCGCCATTTCCGGGGCCGTGACGCCCTGGTGGCCGAGGTAGCCTTCCGGGGCTACGACGAACTGGCGAAGAGGCTGGGCCGCGCTCTCCAGAGCGAGGGAACGCCGCTGGAGCGCTTCACCCGCATGGGCGAGGCTTATCTGGCCTTCGCGGAGCAGGAGCCCGGTTTCTATGCCGCCATGTTCTCGGCCAGACCCACGGAAGGCGAGGCCTGTGGCCCGTTCTGGGGCAAGGCTCAAGGTAAGGACGGCGAGAAAACGCCGGGCGCCGCCTTCGATTATCTCGTGAAGGCACTCGCTGAAACTTTCCCTGAAGGGTTTGAGAACGTCGATGGCCGTTTCATCGCCATCGAGGTCTGGGCACTCTCCCACGGCATTGCCACGCTGGATGCCGCCGGCCAGTTGCCGAAGGGCCATGGCCTGCCGGACAAGTACGAGCTCCTGCGTGCCGGCGTGCTTGCCCTCGTCCACGGCGCACTCAAGGGCCGGTCAGGGCAAACCGCCCGCTAGGTGCGGCAGTACACAGCCCGAAAACCCGTAGCCCGCTCCCGAAAAATAAACGGCGCTGTTCTCTTGAAACCGCCCAAGTCACCGCGCATGTTAATGTTGTTAGCATTAACATAGGACCTGCAAATGTCAGATTCTGCCTCCACCGCCTGGAATTCAGGCCCTCAACCGGGGCCCTGGAATGCCGGCGCCCATCGCCGCTGCGGGCGTCCGCCCCGGCGTGCGTTGGAGATCGTCGGAATTATCTTGGGCTTCATTTGGTTCTGGCCGCTCGCGCTGGCCTACGTGGTATGGAAAATGTGCGGATATCCCAAAAAAGACGAGGCGAAAGCCTTCTTCCGTGACACCTTCAACCGTGTCTCCGACGATATCTTCTCATCGCGTCGGTCGGCCGGTGGTTTCGGTTATGCCAGCACCGGCAATGCGGCCTTCGACGATTACCGCCGCAGCGAAATCGAGCGTCTTGAGGAAGAGCGCCGCAAGCTCGACCAAGAGGCCCGCGACTTCCGTGAATTCGTAGACGAGCTGAAGCGCGCCAAGGACCGTGAGGAATTCGATGCCTACATGGCCAAGCGCCGGGGCAACGGCCCGACGGCTGCGTAACGTCTAAGCTACGGGAAGCGCCCTCCGGGGCGCTTCTTCGTTTGTAGTTCAAACTTCTTTGATCATGGCCGGGCTCGTTCCGGCCATTGTCATTTCCAAATCACAAACCTCATGATGAGGGCGATGGGTTGGAAATGCAGTGGGCGTGGATGGCCGCAACAAGTGCGGCCATGACGGCAAGAGCTCTCAAACTCGCTTCAAGCACCCAGCCGCCAGCTTCACGAAAGCGCGCGCGCGGTGCGAGAGGCCTTCCGGTTCCGGCTTCGACCAGTCGACGCCGTGCTTCTCGTCCGAGGACAGTTCGCCGAAGGTTTCGGAAAAACCATCGGGCTTGAACATGGGATCGTAGCCGAAGCCCTTTTCTCCGCGCGGCGGCCAGACCACCTCGCCGAAGACGCGGCCTTCGAACAATTCCTCATGGCCATCGGGCCAGGCGATTACGAGAGCGGAGACGAAATGGGCCCGCTTGTCTGTGGCCTCGCGCTTTTCCATCTCGCGATGGACCCGCTCCATGGCCGCATAAAAATCCCTGTTCGGGCCGGACCAATCCGCCGTGAACAATCCGGGCGCGCCATCGAGCGCGTCAACGCAGAGGCCGGAATCGTCCGAGAATGCGGGCAATCCCGTGGCCTTCGCCGCAGCATGAGCCTTGATGGCCGCGTTTTCCGCGAACATGTGGCCGGTCTCGTCGGGAACCGGCAGGCCGAGATCGCCCGCTGAGACAGCCTCGATGCCGAAAGGCGCGAGCAGCTCGCGCATTTCACGCAGCTTGCCCGCGTTGTGGGTCGCGATGACGACCTTGCCGGTGAGAGGACGGCGCTGGCTCATGCCACGGCCTTTTTCTGCAGATCGACGAGCTGGGCCACGCCGGCCTTGGCGAGCTTCAGCAGGCTCAGGAATTCCTCTTCGGAGAAGGGCTTGCCTTCCGCCGTGCCCTGCACCTCGACGATGCCGCCGGAGCCGGTGATGACGAAGTTGGCGTCGGTCTCGGCGGCGGAATCCTCCGCGTAGTCGAGGTCGAGCACCGGCTGGCCCTGATAGATGCCGCAGGAGATGGCGGCCACGGGCTCACGCAGCGGGTTGATGGAGATGATCGAGCGACCCTGCATCCAGGTGAAGCATTCGTGCAAGGCCACCCAGGCGCCGGTGATGGAGGCGGTGCGGGTGCCGCCATCGGCCTGAATCACGTCGCAATCGAGCACGATCTGCCGCTCGCCGATGGCGGGCAGGTTCACGACGGCGCGTAAGCTACGGCCAATGAGGCGCTGGATTTCCTGCGTGCGGCCCGAAGGCTTGCCGGAATTGACCTCGCGCCGGGTGCGTTCGTGCGTGGCGCGGGGCAGCATGGAATATTCCGCCGTCACCCAGCCCTTGCCCGTGCCGCGCAGCCACGGTGGGCCTTTTTCCTCGAGCGAGGCCGTGCACAGCACCTTCGTATTGCCGAAGGAGACCAGGCAGGAGCCCTCCGCATAGCGCGCGACGCTTCGCTCCAGGGTGACGGGGCGCAGTTCGTCTGGGGCGCGGTTGGAAGGACGCATGGCCGGATTCTCCTTGAAACGATGACAGGTAAGCCTCTTAGAGGCGCTTAAGCGCTTTAGGCAAGCGGCAGCCTTGCCGAAAGCAGGCATGGTCCGCACATAATGCTGACTTGCATGGTGGAATTGTGAGAGCGTAGAAACCATTCGATGCACCCAACCAGCCCCTTCTCGAACCTGTCCGATCCCCGCGCCATCGCGGAGCTGAACGACCGTTCCCGCGAAATTTTCCGCCAGATCGTCGAGAGCTATCTCATGACAGGCGAGCCCGTGGGCTCGCGCCATCTCTCACGCCTTCTCCCCATGGCGCTCTCCCCCGCCTCGATCCGCAACGTCATGGCGGATCTTGAGGCGGCGGGCCTGATCTTCTCGCCCCATACCAGCGCGGGCCGTCTGCCCACGGAATCGGGCCTGCGGTTCTTCGTCGATGYGATGATGGAGATCGGCGACGTCACCACCGAGGAGCGGACCCGGATCGAAGCGCAGATGAAGGCTGTTGCCTCCGGCCATACGCTCGAAACGGCTCTCGCGGAGGCCTCCACGCTCCTCTCCGGAGTGTCCCGAGGCGCGGGCGTGGTGGTGACCTCGAAATCCAATACGCAGCTCAAGCATATCGAGTTCGTGCGGCTCGACCCCACCCGCGCGCTGGTGGTGCTCGTTTCAGAGGACGGATCGGTCGAAAACCGCCTGCTCGATCTTCCCGCTGGCCTACCCGCCGGCGCGCTGGTGGAAGCGGGAAACTTCCTCAACGCCCGTATTCAGGGCAAGACGATCGGCGACATCAAGCGCGAGATCGAGACCCGGCGCGGCGACATGGAGCGCGAGCTCGACGCGCTGACCGCCAAGCTAGTGGAAGCGGGCCTTGCCACGACCGTGGGTCCTGTGGGCGCGCGCCAGCTCATTGTGCGCGGCCAGGCCAATCTTCTCGATGACCTGAAGGCTGTTGAAGACCTGGACCGCATCCGCCTGCTCTTCTCCGATCTCGAAACGCAGACGGATGTGATCGACCTGCTCAGCCGCGCGGAAGGCGGTGAAGGCGTGCGCATCTTCATCGGTTCGGAGAACAAGCTGTTCTCGATGTCCGGCTCCTCGATGATCGCAGCGCCCTTCCGCGACGGCAGCCAGAAGATCGTAGGTGTTCTCGGCGTCATCGGGCCGACGCGGCTCAACTATGCGCGCATCGTGCCGATGGTGGATTACACGGCCAAGGTGATCTCGCGCATTCTCGAACAGGGACGATAAGCCGCTGTCGCTTCCGCTAGGGATTCCGACACAGTCTCAACACGTTGCCGTGAGATAAAGGAACCTGTGTAGCCACCCGCGTTAAACCTCTTGTCCATGATTGGACAATGTTCCTGTCTATCGAGGAGGCTCCAGTGAAAACGCTTACTATTCTCGCCGGGACCGGTTTCATCATCCTTGGCGCGCTCGGTTCGGCCCAGGCGCAGCTCAGCGGGACGCCGAATTCCCCATTCCCATATGCCGCTCCTAATGAAGTGCAGATCATCAACGGAATGCCCTGCCGCACCGTGCTCGATCGCGGCAGCAATCAGCGCATTCCGATTCAATGCGCAGGCCCGAGCGGTGTTGTCGGCTTGGCTCCAGACATGGCGCCCGGCATGGAACCCATGACCACCGGCAGCATCCTTCCAGCCCCTGTTCCGGGCGGAGCCGTGTCCGGCACTCCGGGTTCGCTCTTCCCGTATGCAGCGCCGCATGAGATCAGCTACATCAACGGCATGGTCTGCCGCACTGTTCTGATCCCTGGCACGAGCTCACGCGTTCCTGTGGAATGCGCCCGCTAGTCTAATCACCACGACAAGCGCGGATGTGAGTCCGCGTTTCTCGTATTGAGCCGATGATTATCTAACTCCCCCGCTCTTCAAGTACCGCCTGAAGAGCGGTGAAATCATGCAGGCCGATTGCGGGCGAATCGCCACGCGATTAAATCCTTGTCGCATGCGTCAAGGTCATGGCTTTGAAAGCGAATCGTCATTGCATTGCAGCTGGAGCCTGTTATGCAGGTTTGCATGCTCCAGACGATGGTTCTTGTCCTATTTTCGCAGATGACGCCGCCGTAGCGCTTGCGTCACGGCGCAGCCATGCGCGCTGAAGCTTCCCCATTTCTATTCTACCGCAAGGCACCTTGCTCCGCAGGAAGCGCGCCATCGCGGTCGATCATGCCCTTCGACGGCCCCCGAGATTTTTGACATGACGCACCTCTCCCGCCTCAAGGCCGAATGGTTTCCGAACGTTCGCGCCGATCTCCTCGCCGGCACTGTCGTTGCCCTCGCCCTCATTCCGGAAGCCATCGCCTTCTCGATCATCGCCGGCGTCGATCCGCAGGTCGGTCTCTACGCCTCGTTCTGCATCGCCATCATCACCGCCATCGCGGGCGGACGCCCCGGCATGATCTCCGCCGCGACCGGCGCCATGGCGCTCGTCATGGGATCGCTCGTGAAGGATCACGGGCTGCAATACCTGCTCGCCGCCACGCTTCTCACCGGTGCGCTTCAGATCCTGGCGGGTTTTCTCCGGCTCGGCGACCTCATGCGCTTCGTCTCACGCTCCGTCGTGACAGGCTTCGTGAACGCGCTCGCCATTCTCATCTTCATGGCGCAGTTGCCGGAGTTCAACGGCGCGCCTCCGCTCATGTATGGCATGGTCGCGGTGGGCCTTGCCATCATCTATCTGCTGCCGCTGGTGACGAAAGCCGTGCCTTCCGCGCTCGTCACCATCGTGCTCCTGACGGCGATCTCCATTTATTTCGGCTTCGACCTTCGTACTGTGGGCGACATGGGCCAGCTCCCGAGCGCCCTACCCACCTTCGCATTTCCCGACGTGCCGCTGAATCTCGAGACGCTCAAGATCATCCTGCCCTACTCGCTTACTCTCACGATGGTGGGCTTGCTCGAATCCCTCATGACCGCCGCCATCGTGGACGAGATGACGGATACGGACAGCTCCAAGAACAGGGAATGCACGGGCCAGGGCCTCGCTAATATCGTAGCGGGCTTCTTCGGCGGCATGGCGGGCTGCGCCATGATCGGCCAGTCGGTGATCAACGTGTCTTCCGGCGGACGCGGCAGGCTGTCGACCTTCTGGGCCGGCGCATTCCTGCTCTTCCTCATTCTCGTTCTGGACGATTGGGTGCGCCAGATCCCCATGGCGGCCCTCGTCGCGGTGATGATCATGGTCTCGATCAACACCTTCCAATGGGGCTCGATCCTGGCCATGCGCTTCCATCCGAAGAGTTCCAGCATCGTGATGCTGGCCACCGTCGCCGTGGTGGTCCTCACCCATGACCTCGCCAAGGGCGTGCTGGTGGGCGTGATCCTGAGCGGCATCTTCTTCGCTCGAAAGGTCGCCAAGTTCTTCCAGGTAGAGTCGAGCCGGGAGGGTAACGTGCGCACCTACCGCGTGAATGGGGAAATCTTCTTCGCCACGGCCGAGGCCTTCCACAGCGCCTTCGACTTCCGCGAGGAGAACCTAGAGAAGGTCGTCATCGACGTCCATGCCTCCCATTTCTGGGATATTACCGGCATCAACGCCCTCGATCGGGTTGTGCTGAAATTCCGCCGCCACGATATTCCGGTGGAGATCGTGGGCCTCAACGAGGCGAGCGCTACGTTGGTGGATCGCCTGGGCACCCACAACAAGGAAGGGGCCAAGCTGGCCTCGGGGCACTAAAGGGCCGCAAAAGGCCGGAAACGGCCACGCGACACCGCCTTCCCTTGGCTTTATGGGGCCGGGCTGCTATTGCCCGGCCAACAGGGTTTCATACCCGCCCGAGTTTTATGATGACCGCACGTACGTTCGACAACATCCGCAACTTCTCCATCGTGGCTCATATCGACCACGGCAAGTCGACGCTCGCCGACCGCCTGATCCAGACCACGGGGGCGCTCACCGCCCGTGAGATGACGGAGCAGGTGCTCGACAACATGGATATCGAGCGCGAGCGCGGCATCACCATCAAAGCGCAGACCGTGCGCCTGGAATACAAGGCCCAGGACGGCAAGACCTATATCCTGAATCTCATGGACACCCCCGGCCACGTGGACTTCGCCTACGAGGTCTCGCGCTCGCTCGCGGCCTGTGAAGGCTCCCTGCTGGTGGTGGACGCCTCCCAGGGCGTCGAGGCGCAGACGCTTGCCAACGTCTACCAGGCCATCGACGCCAACCACGAGATCGTGCCCGTCCTCAACAAGATCGACCTGCCCGCCGCCGATCCGGACCGGATCAAGGAGCAGATCGAGGAGGTGATCGGCATCGACGCCTCCGAGGCCGTGCCGGTTTCGGCCAAGAGCGGCCTCAATATCGAGGGCGTGCTGGAAGCCATCGTCAAGAAGCTGCCGCCGCCGAAGGGCGACCCGGATGCGCCGCTCAAAGCGCTCCTGGTCGATTCCTGGTACGACGCCTATCTCGGCGTGGTCGTGCTGGTGCGCATCATCGACGGCACCCTGAAGAAGGGCCAGACCATCAAGATGATGGGCACCAACGCCACCTACAGCCTCGACCGCGTCGGCGTGTTCAATCCGAAAATGACCGAGATGGCCGTGCTCGGCCCGGGCGAGGTCGGCTTCTTCACCGCCTCGATCAAGGAAGTGGCCGATACCCGCGTCGGCGACACCATCACCGACGACCGCAAGCCGACGGCGCAAGCGCTTCCGGGCTTCAAGCCCGTGCAGCCGGTGGTGTTCTGCGGCCTCTTCCCCGTCGATGCCGCCGAGTTCGAGAACCTGCGCGGCGCCATGGGCAAGCTGCGCCTCAACGATGCCAGCTTCTCCTACGAGATGGAAACATCGGCGGCGCTGGGCTTCGGTTTCCGCTGCGGTTTCCTCGGCCTGTTGCATCTCGAAATCATTCAGGAGCGCCTGGAGCGCGAGTTCAACCTCGACCTCATCTCCACCGCGCCTTCCGTGGTGTATCACCTGAAGCTGCGCGACGGCTCGACCATCGAGTTGCACAACCCGGCCGACATGCCGGACGTGATGAAGATCGAGACCATCGAGGAGCCGTGGATCCGCGCCACGATCCTCACCCCCGACGATTATCTCGGCTCCGTCCTCAAGCTGTGCCAGGATCGGCGCGGCGTGCAGATCGACCTGAACTATGTCGGCAAGCGCGCCATGGTGGTCTATGACCTGCCGCTGAACGAAGTGGTGTTCGATTTCTACGACCGCCTGAAGTCGATCTCGAAGGGCTACGCGTCCTTCGACTATCACATCTCCGATTATCGCGAGGGCGACCTCGTGAAGATGTCGGTGCTGGTCAATGCAGAGCCCGTGGACGCGCTCTCCATGCTGGTCCACCGCGACCGCGCCGAGAGCCGCGGCCGCGCCATGTGCGAGAAGCTGAAAGAACTGATCCCGCCGCACATGTTCCAGATCCCGGTTCAGGCGGCCATCGGCGGCAAGATCATCGCCCGCGAAACCATCCGCGCSCTGCGCAAGGACGTGACCGCCAAGTGCTACGGCGGCGACGCCTCCCGTAAGCGCAAGCTGCTCGACAAGCAGAAGGAAGGCAAGAAGCGCATGCGCCAGTTCGGCAAGGTCGACATCCCGCAGGAAGCTTTCATCGCCGCCCTGAAGATGGACACCTGAGGCGCGCCAATCCTGACTCTCTAAAGCCCGGCTTGGCAGCAAGCCGGGCTTTTTTGTTGGCCCCGGCAAATTGAAACTTCGGAACCCTGCCCTCCTGGTCCGAGTTCAACCCACGCACAGGGCTTGGCTCCCACCGACATTATCATGGCACGGCATTTCTTTTATGCCGGGCTTTGGCGCGTCATGAATGCGGACCGGGCTCTCACGACATGGATCGAATTTGCTTCTAGGAGAGCTTATGCCCACCTCCATGCGCTCCGTGCTGCCCACTCTGCTCGCGCTGCTTCTCGGCTATGCCCTCATTCAGATCGGCAATACCCTGCAGGGCACATTGCTGAGCGTGCGGGGTAGTCTGGAGCAGTTTTCGCCTGCGCAGATCGGCGCCGTCGGGTCGGCGTTCTGGGCGGGCATTGTCGTTGGCTCGTTGTGGGCGGGACGGGTGATCACGCAGGTCGGGCATACGCGCACCTTCGCGGCTCTTGCGGCCATCGCGGCAAGCACCGCGCTGCTTCATATCCTCGTGATCAGTCCTGCCGTGTGGATCGCGGCCCGGGCGCTGACGGGCTTTTGTTTCGCGGGCCTTTTCATCGTGGTGGAAAGCTGGCTCAACGCCTCCGTCACCGCCCAGACGCGCGGGCAGGTTCTCAGCGTGTACGGCATGACGGGCCTCATCGCAGGCATCGGCGGACAGATGCTTCTGCCCACGGGCGATCCCGCCAGTTTCCAGCTCTTCTGCTTCGTCGCCATTCTCATCTGTCTCTCGCTGGTGCCCACCGCGCTCTCGCGCGCGGGCGCTCCTGCTCATGCGGTGAGCGATACCCGGATCAACATCGTGCAGCTTTACCGCCAATCGCCTTTCGGCGTGGYGGCGGCGGTGCTCTGCGGCATCACCACGAGTTCGTTCTTCGCCCTCGGTCCCCTCTGGGCGCAGGAGCGAGGATTGAGCACGGCGGAAATCGCGATCTTCATGGCCTGCGGCACGCTGGGCGGCTTCCTCACCACATGGCCGCTCGGCTGGTTGTCCGACCGCATGGACCGGCGCCACGTGATCGTCGGCACGGCAGCCATGGCTGCGGCGATCCTGCTGGTGCTCATCAATTTCGTGCCGCAGGCGGTGCCGGTGTGGGTGGTCTTCGTCTATGTGGCAATCTTCGGCGGCAGCGTGATCCCCACCTACAGCATCGTCACCGCGCATGTGAACGACATGGTCCGCCCCGGCGAGTTCGTGGCGGCGGCCGGCGGCCTTCTTATCCTGCAAGGCGTGGGTTCGGTGATCGGGCCAGTGATCTCGGGCTTTGCGATGACGGAATTCGGACGCCTCGGGCTGCTCTACATCGTCATCATCGCCCAGGCGCTCATGGCGATCTGGGGGGCCTATCGCAGCCTCCAGCGCGCAGCTCCTCCGACCGAGGAGAAGGAGAACTTCGTCATCGAACCGACGATCCCCGTCGGCACGCGGCTGGATGCGTCCTAAGCCGTCCCAGCACGCCGCCCGGATGCATCGACGACCAGTTCGCCATCCTCCTTGCGGAACTCGCCTTGCTGCGGCGGCAGGATCTCGATCACCGCTTCCGAGGGACGGCAGAGGCGCACGCCGAGCGGTGTGACAACGATGGGACGGTTGATGAGGATGGGATGCTCCATCATGGCGTCGAGCAACTGGTCGTCGCTCAAGCCCGGATCGGAGAGGCCGAGCTCGTGATAAGGCGTGTCCTTCTCACGGATGACGTCGCGGACACTCACGCCCATGCGTGCAATGAGCTCGCGCAGCAGGAGACGGGTCGGCGGCGTTTTCAGATACTCGATCACGTGCGGCTCGATGCCTGCATTGCGGATGAGGCCGAGGGCGTTACGCGAGGTGCCGCATTGCGGATTGTGATAGATGACCACGTCCATGGCTTGCTCCAATTCCTTACGCATAACGCAGGAGGGATGAAGCGTGCAATCTCCTGAAACGGATCACACTGCGCAGGCAGGACCGCGCTGCACTTTCAGGCTCGTCAGTATGGCCTTCATCAGTGTTTCATACTGCCCCTTCTCCTCGACATTGGTCAGGGAGAGCTCAAGCACCCAATCGCTCGACAGCGGCACGATCAGCGTTTCGACAGTCATGCCTTGGGCGCCGGAGGGCAGATGGGCATCGATCCAGGTGGCGGACCAGCGCGTCGCACCGGTGGAGAGCGATGCGAGCGAAATAGATTGCGCCGGACGCCCGAGCAGATTCTCGTAATCCCGCTGCAGCAACGCGGCGTCGCGGCTTGCGAGATCGGGCTGCGGCAGGCCGCGCAACTCATGCGCGGGACGCATGCTCACCTCCAATTCGGCATTGGAGAACACCGCCTTCAGGCGGGTATCCAGACCGCCGGTCTGCGAGCGCCATTCCTGCGGCAGCGACAGCGCGAAACAGGCCTCGTGCGCGGCGGGACCTAGCACACGTGTCTGACCCACGCGCGCATCGAAGCGCACCTGCACACTCCCCTGCCATGAACCGTCGAGGGGAACGTTGGCGGCTTGCGCCATCGGCGACAGGCACAGCAACGCCGCGAGGGCAGCGGAGCACGAGCGCATTGTCAGGGCTTGGATCATCGTATTCCCCAAGGCGAGCAATAAGGCCTTCCTATAGCAACGCTCGAATCCTCCGGTGGGTTGCGTTGTTTGGGTTTGCGGCAAGGCGTGGCCTTGAGTTGCGGTGTGTCGGCCCTACCTCGTTCAACAGCTAGACGATTTCAGGAGAGAACTCATGAAGGCCTTGATGCGCGCTTCATTCATCGCAACCCTCCTGGTTGCCGCAGGATCTGCTTCGGCCGCCACATGCCGCGATCCGGCGGGTTTCGAGAAATGGCTCGGCGATATCCAGCAGGAAGCCATCGCACAGGGCATTTCACCCCGCGCGGTGGAGCAGGGATTGGCAGGTGTCACCTTTGACCAAGGCATCATCCGGCGCGATCGCGGCCAGGGCGTGTTCAAGCAGAGTTTCGAGCAATTCGCCGGGCGCATGGTCTCGCCCGGTCGTCTCAAGGGCGGTGCCAACATGCTCAAGCGCCACGCGGCCACTCTCGCGCGCATCGAGCAGCGCTACGGCGTGCCGGGTCCGGTGCTCGTCGCAATCTGGGGATTGGAGACCGATTTCGGCGCGGTGAAGGGCAACCTTCCCGTCATTCGCTCGGTCGCCACGCTCGCCTATGATTGCCGCCGCTCGGAATTCTTCCAAGCCCATCTCTTCGATGCCCTGCGCATCGTCGACCACGGAGACCTGACGCCTGGCGAGATGCGCGGGGCGTGGGCAGGCGAAATGGGACAGACCCAGTTCATGCCGTCGAACTACGTGAAATACGCTGTCGATTTTGACGGCGACGGGCGTGCGGATCTGCTGCACAGCCCAGCAGACGTGCTGGCATCCACCGCTAATTACCTGAAGGGCCACGGCTGGTCGCGAGGCGGCGGCTGGGAGCCGGGCTCCGCGAATTTCGAGGCGATCCGTGCCTGGAACAAGTCGCAGGTCTACTCACGCACGATCGCGTTCTACGCCACTAAGCTCGCGGGCGGCGACACATCGTCTTTCGCCAGTCAGTAAGACCACGAAAAAGGGCGGCACCGAGGCCGCCCTTTCATTGTCTTTGCGAGCCTGATCAGCCCCGTGCGCGGGCGCGGATCATGAAGGTATCGTAGGCGTATTCGGCAACCTGGAACCACAGATATTCCTCGTTCCGGAACGCCTTGTAGCTGTCGTAGAGCTTCTTGAAATCGGGGTTCTTGGCGGAGATCTCGTCGTAGATCTCGTTGGCTGCCTTGTAGGCCGCTTCCATGATCTCCTGCGAGAACGGACGCAGCTGCGCGCCGTTGCCGATGAGGTTGCGCAGGCCTGCCGGATTCTTGGCGTCGTACTTGGCCTGCGTGTCCACGTTCACATAGCCCGCAGCCGATTGAATGGCAGCCTGATAGGCCTTCGGCAGCTCGTTCCACTTCTGCAGATTGATGAAGAAGTGGATGGCCGGCCCGCCTTCCCAGAAGCCCGGGTAGTAGTAATAAGGGGCGACCTTGTTGAGACCGAGCTTGTCGTCGTCATAGGGCGCAACCCACTCGGCAGCATCAATGGTGCCGCGCTCGAGCGAGGGATAGAGATCGCCGCCGGCGATCTGTTGCGGCACGACGCCGAGCTTGCCCATGATCTGGCCGGCAAGACCCGCGATGCGCATCTTGAGGCCCTGCAGATCCTGAACGGTCTTGATCTCTTTCCGGAACCAGCCGCCCATCTGCGCGCCGGTGTTGCCGGCGGGAAGCGCATAGAGGTTATGCTTGGCATAGAACTCGTTCAGCAGCTGATTGCCGCCACCGTGGTAGAGCCACGCATTGGTCTGGCGCGAGTTGAGGCCGAACGGCAGGTTGGTGCCGATGGCGAAAGTCGGGTCCTTGCCGACATAGTAGTACGAGCAGGTATGGCCCATCTCCACTGTGCCGCCGGCAATCGCATCGGCCGCCTGCGGCGTGCCGACGATCTCACCCGGCGCGAAGGGCTGGATGATGAACTTGCCGTCCGTCGCCTCGGACACGAGTTTGGACAGCGTCTCGCCGCCACCGTAGAGGGTATCGAGGGATTTCGGGAAGGCGGATGTCAGGCGCCAGCGAATTTCCGGCGAGGACTGGGCAATGGCGGGCATCGCAATGGTTCCCGCAGCCGCACCGACAGTGGCGGCCTTGAGGAATGCACGGCGTTTCATGGGCGTCTCTTTCTTGTTCTGAGGTTTTAAAGCGCGCCCGAGACATAAAGTTTCAAGAACGCACTATAAAACGCAAAAGGCGAGACGTCTCTCTTACTGAGCTTTAGGAAAGGAGGGAGGGCCGCTGGAGCATTGACCGCATGCGCCAGATGCATGCTTGGCGCTATGGCACACGCTTGCGACGGCCTGCCCTTTAAAACAGGAACAGCTCTCCGGCGCCCCACGCCAGGAGCACGAGAAGGATGAAGCCGACCAGGAAGATGCCGAACAGGACCTTCGCAATCGTCTTAGCGCCCGAGGCGACACCGGTGAAGCCGAGGGCACCCGCCACGAGGGAGACGACGAGAAAGATCAGGGCCCATTTCAACATTGTTCAAGCCTCATCGAATAGTTGAGCTTGAAGCATAAGCATTGAGGGCGAGGCAGGTTCCTTCTACCGACGAGAAGGCCTTACATCACCACGGTCACCGTATCGGCTGCACGCGTGAGCCCGGTATAGAGCCAGCGGCTGCGATGCTCCCTGAAGGCATAGGATTCATCGAAGAGCACCAGATCGTCCCATTGCGAACCCTGGGCTTTGTGCACGGTGAGCGCGTAGCCGAAGGTGAACTCGTCGGATTCCTTGCGCAGCGCGAAGGGCACCTCCTCTTCCGTGCCTTCGAAGAAAGCCTTGTGGACCGAAACCTCCACGGACCGGCGTCTGGCATCGTCGTCGGCCAGCACGTCCATGCGGATGAAGTCGTTGCGGATGCCGCGCAGGGTCTGGATGCTCCAGGTGCCGCCGTTGAGCAGGGCCTTGGTCTTGTCGTTGCGCAGGCAGACCAGCTTCTCGCCAACCGCCGGCATGGGGCTGCGATAGCCGTTCAGCTCGCGCAGGCGCGTGTTGTAGAGGCGCCTCGTCTTGTTGAGCCCGACGAGCACCTGATCGGCCTTCATGACGGTATCCGCATCGATCTCCCTCCGGCGGATAATCCGGCTGTTTCCATAGGTTCCAAGCTCCAGATGACCGCCTTCCCGAACGATCATGGAAAGATGAACGATGGGATTATCTTTGGCCTGCCGATGTACTTCCGTGAGCATGACGTCGGGTTCGGCCTCGGTGAAAAAGCCTCCGCCCTTCACCGGCGGCAGCTGCGCCGGATCGCCGAGCACGAGAACGGGCTTGCCGAAGGACAGGAGATCGCGGCCCAGTTCCTCGTCCACCATCGAGCATTCGTCGATCACGATGAGGTCGGATTTCGCGGCCTGGCTCTGCCGGTTGATGACGAATTGCGGACCGTTTTCATCGCCCTCCCGCGACCGGTAGATCATGGAATGAATGGTCGATGCGTCGGCGCATCCCTTGGTCCGCAACACCAGGGCCGCCTTGCCGGTATAGGCGCCGAACGACACCTCGCCATCGACGCCCTCGGCGATGTGCCGGGCAAGAGTCGTCTTGCCCGTACCTGCATATCCGAAGAGGCGAAAGACCGGACGATCACCCTGGCGCAGCCAATCTGCGACGGCTTTCAGGGCGGCATCCTGTTGCGGCGACCAGCTCATGGAGATTGCGTTTCTTGATCCAGACGGAAGGGATGGGCGGAGGACGATCCCCCAAGCTTGTGGAGAGGGCTCGAAATCGAGGCGTCACCATAATGCGGGGCGATTACAAATGCGATGCCGAGTTTGCAGGATACACGCGACCTTTTGGCTGCGCCGCAGGCATTCCCGAAACCAGCCGGGAGGTCAAGTGTCAAAGCTCGGAGCCCGCGTGCAACAGCAGGTGCGACCAGCATGAAGTCCACCAACCACAAGGGTTTTGACAATTTCTGACTCGATCCGGGACGTGTGAGGAAGCGCACTGCGCACACCCGCGAGGCACCACATGAACCCTCTCCGCTACAGCTTGCGCAGCCTTTGCCGTAACCCGTTGAAGCGTCGCTCTCCGGCCTTGTCGGCGAGACGCACGGCGGGCGCCCCGGAGCATCCGCTCCACGATGCGAAGCAGAAGCTGGCAGATGGGTTTCTCCCGGTCGGGCGCGAGTGTTCAACACGAGCCCACGCAACGATCCTGACCACCTTCCGAGGCCGTGATGACAACGCCGTGATAGGGCCCGCCCCATCGCTCATCTGCCGTGCACATCGGGTGCGCCGAGCCGCTCGTCRCATCCCGGCAATTGATCGAGATCGAGCCTCGCCAACCGACCCCGCAAGCGCACCGATCGATGCTCCGCGCAGGCTGACGAGAGACGTAATCGGGAGCGCGTCGAACACGCCTCGTGATGCTCCTGATCCTGTCGCTACGTCACCGCTCGTTGAAGTGATTCTCGTCGCGCCTGACACATCGCACGGTCGTTTGGACATGCGCGGAGCATGTTTTTCGACCGGAACGCACAAAAAAATTTTCAGCCTCGAAATGCCTCCCGAAACACGCCTCGAAACCTCCATGGGAACATGTACTTCCGCAGGTCTGCGCAGGCGGCATCATCGAAGGGAGATTGCGCGACCTCCGCCTCAACATCGCTTCTAACATATTGATATAAAAGGATTTTAAAGTAGCGCTCATGATGACGATCATAGAGTGGAAGTGATGACGAGGTGTCCCAAGAAGAGACTCATTGAGTCGTTTCTTTCGCCTTCTATCGCGTGCTGAAAGTGCAAGTTCAGGCGGGTTATCCGGCGAAAGTATCCACAGAAAAAGTGCCCGTTCTACTTTCTACACTTTCCGTTAATCGGAACCCGCTTGGTATAACGACGTTGCCTTCCAAGCGTGACGGTTGCGCGCGAAGGCCCTTGAAGGAGGCGGCTATGCCGATTGATGTTAAGTCCAACCCGCTGACAGCATTGTTCACGGGTGACACCGGTGCGACCAGCACCAAGAAAAAGAGCGGAGCCAAGAAGGGCTCCAAGACCAGCGCCAAGAAGGCCAGCACTTCCTCGGCTCGCAAGAGCACGAAGAAGGCCGGCACGAAGACCGCTGCGAAGAAGACCACTGCCAAGAAGCCCGCAGCTAAGAAGACCGCAGCCAAGACGACGGCTCGGAAGTCTGCTGCCAAGACCTCGGCCAAGTCGGCCGTGAAGTCCACGGCTCGGAAGTCTGCTGCCAAGAAGACCACGGCACGCAAGACCGCCGCGAAGAAGACCTCGGCCAAGTCGGCCGTGAAGTCTGCAGCCAAGACGACGGCTCGCAAGACCGCTGCCAAGAAGACTGCTGCGAAGTCGACGAAGTCGGCTGCGAAGAAGTCCACGGCTCGCAAGCCCGCCGCTCGCAAGACGGCTGCCAAGGCCACGGCTCGCAAGACCACGGCCCGCAAGACCGCTGCCCGCAGCTCCAGCCGCACTGCGGTGAAGGCTTCGGCCCGCAAGACGGCCGCCAAGTCCACGACGAAGCGCGCCGCCGCAGCCTCCAGCCGTACTTCCGCTACGAAGAAGTCCGGCAAGGTCGCCAAGCGTTCGACCGGCGCTCGCAAGAGCCCCGCGAAGAAGCGCTAAGACAAGCATGCCCCATGCGCCGGGATAGGGCTTCCGCCTGTCACCGGCGCATGGGCATAAAAAATCGCCCGGTGAAAGCCGGGCGATTTTCTTTTTCTAGGGTCGGTCTGATCAGCGGCCGGTGCTCATCGGGTCGCTGTCGCCCCAATAGGGGGTGGCGTTGTAGTAGCGGTGGACGTGCTCCTCCCATTCCCGGTCGTAGGAGGCATCGTGCCCCTCGGCCGTGCGGCGGGGAGCCCCGCGCAGCTGGTCTTCGTTGAGGTTGAGCTCGTAGGCGTCGAGCTCCGTATTGTACTTCAGGACGCTCCAGGGCAGCGTGTAGTATTCCTCGCCGAGGCCCATGAAGCCGCCGAAGCTCATGACCGCGTAAGCGACCTTGCCGGACCGCTTCTCGATCATCACGCGCTCGATGGTGCCGATCTTGTCGCCGTCGGTGCGGCGCACCGGCGTTCCTTCCACCTTATCGCTGGCGATGAGGCTGTGGGTCTCGCGGACGTCACCGCTTTGTGCCGTCGTCTGCATGTCTCACTCCTTATCGTTGAAGATATAAGGCAACGCTCCGTCAAAACCCCGGTTCCGAGCCAAAGCCTTCGTCCGCATGGCCTTCCGGTCGCGCGTATGCTCCCGGCCGCAAGCGCTGCCGTAGGAACCGCCGCGATCGCCCTCACGTTGATCCACGTTTGTGAATCCCAGGACATCGAAGGAGATTGCCATGCCCGTTCGCCAGAAGCCGGTCGAGGAGCAAGTGGTCGTCATCACGGGCGCTTCCAGCGGTATCGGCCTTGCGACAGCGCACCTGTTCGCCTCGCGTGGAGTCAAAGGCCTCGTTCTGGCGGCGCGCAACGAACAGGCCCTGCGCAAGGTTGCCGACGAACTCGGCCGCAATGGCACCCGCGCCATCGCGGTGCCCGCCGATGTCAGCAAGCGCGAGGACATCGAGCGCATCGCCAAGACGGCCATCGACACATTCGGCGAGTTTGATACCTGGGTGAACGATGCGGCCGTCGCTCTCTATGGCTCCTCCGACAAGATCCCGATCGAGGACCAGCGCCAGCTCTTCGAAGTCAACTACTGGGGCGTCGTGAACGGCTCCCTGATCGCCGCCGAGCACCTGCGCAACCGGAGCGGCACGATCATCAATGTGGGCAGCGTCTTGTCCGAGCGGACGATGATGCTGCAGACGCAGTACTCTGCCTCGAAACATGCAGTGAAGGCTTTCACGGACGGCCTGCGTATGGAACTGGAGACGCAGGGCGCTCCCGTTGTCATGACCCTCATCAAGCCCTCGGCGATCGACACGCCATATGTCGAGCACGCTCGCAATTACCTGGACAAAGAGGCCGCCGTTCCGCCGCCGACCTACGATCCGCATCTCGTCGCCAGGGCCATCGTGTTCGCCGCCGAGCACCAGCGGCGCGAGCTCACCATCGGCTTCGGCGGATGGGTGATCGGCGCAATGGGCAAGCTGGCGCCGCGCCTCACCGACAAGGCGATGGAGCTGACCGGCTACAGCTCGCAGACCACCGATCATCCCGAGCGGCCGCAGATGCGCGATAACCTCTATCGCTCCCGTGAGGACGGTGACATGTATTCCTCGCTGCCGGGCGAGCCGCGCAAGACGAGCCTGCTGCTCGAAGCGCAACTCCATCCCTTGGCAACCGCAGCGGTGCTCGCAGGCATTGGCGCAGCCATCGCCAGCCTCTTCTTCGCGCCGCTCACCCGTGCAAGGCCGCGCCGTCGCTCGAAGCAGTCTTTGCCGCGCTATCAGCCGCAGATGCGCCGAAGCGGCAACGGCCATGACAAGCGCGTCATGGGCCCAGGTCATGTAAGCCAGCGCGGCACCCATGAGGGGCGCCCGCAGCCGCGCCACTGAACTAGGGGAAGGCCCGGATCATCGGGGMCTTTTTCTTTCGAGCGACATCATGGCCGCAGGGCACCAGTTTGCGAGTTGCGGCGCAAAGGTTAGCCTTCTGCCATGAACACGATTCGTCTCCTCACGCTCACCGTCAGCCTGCTCATCACTGGGTCGGCGATGGCTCAGGACAGGGGTTCGGTGGATCCGAAGCCCTTAGCGCCTCTTTCGAACCCGGACGATCCGAGGCTTGCCGCCAAGGAGTTGTTCGGCCGACGCGACAAGCCCGCCTCGCTCCAGGCGCGCTCCATCGGTAGCTATGCCCGCGGCTGCGTGGCCGGCGCAATGGCCATTCCGGTGGACGGAGACACGTGGCAGGTCATGCGCCTGTCGCGCAATCGCAACTGGGGCCACCCGCAACTGATCGCCCTGCTGCAGCGGCTGTCCGCGCGCGTCCCGTCCATCAACGGCTGGCCCGGCCTGCTCATCGGAGACATGTCCCAGCCACGTGGCGGGCCGATGCTGACCGGGCACGCCTCTCACCAGATCGGCCTCGATGCGGATGTGTGGCTGACGCCCATGCCGGACCGCCGACTGTCGCGTCTGGAGCGCGAGGAGATGTCGGCCACCAATGTGGTGCGCGATGATTGGCTCGATATCGATCCCGCCATCTGGACACCGCAGCACATGGCGCTTATCCGCGCGGCGGCGTCAGAACGAAGCGTCGCGCGCATCTTCGTCAATCCGGCGATCAAGAAGGCTTTGTGCCGCGAGGCCGGGCAGGATCGATCCTGGCTGAGCAAGGTGCGCCCGACATACGGCCACAACTACCATTTCCACATCCGCCTCGCCTGCCCTGCCGGCGAAGCGGGATGCTCCGATCAGGACCCGCCGCCAGGCGGCGACGGCTGCGGCGCGGATCTCGCGCAGTGGTTCACGCCGCAGATGCTCCATCCGAAACCAGGCAAGCCGCGCCCGCCGCTGACGATGGCGCAACTACCCGAGGAATGCCGGCGCGTGCTGGTGTCGCCATGAAAGAAGGGCCGGACGAATTGCACCGTCCGGCCCACTGATTTACTCGGCCGCGATGCCGGTTCCGATCTGGCACGACACGCCGGTGCCGCCGAGACCGCAATAACCGTTCGGGTTCTTCGCCAAGTATTGCTGGTGGTAATCCTCGGCGAAGTAGAACGGGCCGGCATCCAGGATTTCCGTGGTGACCGGGCCATAGCCGCGCTCCGATAGAGCTTGGCCATAAGCAGCCTTCGACGCCTCGGCAGCCTTTCGCTGCGCCTCGTCGAATACATAGATCCCGGAGCGGTACTGCGTGCCCACATCGTTGCCCTGCCGCATGCCCTGGGTCGGGTCGTGGTTCTCCCAGAAGGTCTTCAGAAGGTCCTCATAGGAAATCTTCTTCGGATCGAAGACGACAAGCACGACCTCGTTCTGCCCGGTCATGCCGCTGCAGACCTCTTCGTAGGTCGGGTTGGGCGTGATGCCAGCCGCATAGCCCACGGCCGTGACCCAGATACCGTCTCCCAGCTGCCAGAACTTGCGCTCGGCACCCCAGAAGCAGCCGAGGCCGAACACGGCCTTCTCCATGCCGTCCGGGTAAGGCGGCTGAAGCGACCGGCCGTTGACGAAGTGCTTCTCGGCGGTCGGCAAGGGATTGGAACGGCCCGGCAGAGCCTGGGCGGCATTGGGCATTTCAACGGGTTTGCGGAAGCTGAACATGGAGGCCTCTTTCGTGACCTCACTTATGTAAGCATTCCTTTTCCGGATGGGAGTGCGGCATCCGTCAGCCGCAGCGCATGATCAGCGATCGAACACGTAGCCGATGGGCTCCATGGGCTTCTGCCCAAGCCACAGGAGCAGTGCACCGATCAGAAAGCCCGTCACGGAGGCGGGGAGCTGAAGGAACTGGATCACATAGGGATCCCAGAGCCAGGAATAGGTGTGCCCTGTAAACTGGCGCTCAAGTCCCGTGACGGCGCCGGGAAACAATATTCCTGCCGCCTCTTGGATGCTGACGAACGAGACGGCTTGGTTGACCATGGAACGCGTGCCGTCGATCACCAGACCGACGAAGCCAGCGGCCACCAGCAGAAGCCCCAAACTACGCGCCAGGAATTTCAAGAATTTATCCCCTCTAAACAGAGGGGGATATGTAGAGCGTTTTGTCGCCGCCGGAAAGTCGATTCACACAAACTTCCCACACAATCGGACTTGCCTTTTGCACCCGTTTAGCGATACACGGGCGCTCCGCACGACGTGCGAGCAACCTGTTACGCGGCTTCGCGAACAAGGTTACTGGGCCCGATGGGCTCTTTTATGCTGGAGGGGTGGCCGAGTGGTTGAAGGCGCACGCCTGGAAAGTGTGTATACGGGAAACCGTATCGCGGGTTCGAATCCCGCTCCCTCCGCCATCCTCGTGTCCAAGACCGTCTAGCCCCATCCAGAAATGTCATTCCGGGCAATGACTTGAGCCTCAGAACCTGTCCATGCGCATCTATTGCAATCCAGCCCAATCCGGCTAAAATTGTGGGGTTAGATGTGGGCACACCCATGCCCAAGAGATCAGGCAAGCATCCCGAGAAGGCGCTCTCGGCCGTGCAGGTTCGATCCCTGCGCGAGCCAGGCCGGTATGCCGACGGGAATGGTCTCTACCTTGAGGTTGATGTGTCCGGGGCAAAGCGCTGGACCCTGCGGACGGTGGTCCGGGGCCGGCGGCGCGACATCGGTCTTGGCAGCACTACTCTCGTCTCCTTGGCGGAAGCCCGCGAGACGGCACTCGCCCTGCGCAAGATCGCTCGCCAGGGCGGAGATCCGGTGGCGGAGCGGCGTACTAGCACTCGTATCGTTCCGACCTTTGCTGATGCAGCGGAGCGGGTTCATGCTGAGTACAGGAACTCCTGGCGAAACGCTAAGCATGCCCAGCAGTGGATCAATACCCTGCGCCAGTACGCCAATCCCGTTTTGGGCGAACTGACGGTCGATCGAATCAATACGCCCGAGATCCTGAAGGTTCTGGCTCCGATCTAGCTGACCCGGCCAGAAACCGCCCGCCGGGTTCGCCAAAGGATTGGCACCGTGCTTGATTGGGCCAAGGCGGCTGGGTTCCGGTCAGGCGACAATCCGGTGGAGGGCGTCACGAAGGGGCTGCCGAAGCAATCCGACGAACCCGACCACCATGCCGCCCTGCCCTACGTGGACGTGCCGCAGTTCATCGAGAAACTGCATGCCTCAAGCAGTGCCGAGATCGTGCGGCTCGCCTTCGAGTTCCTGATCCTGACCGCCACACGCACCAATGAGGTGCTCGGCGCCACGTGGGGCGAGATCGATCTATCACAGCAGCTTTGGACGATTCCGGCCAAGCGTATGAAGGGAGGACGGGAACATCGTGTGCCCCTGGCTCCGCGCTGCCTTGAGATCATTGGCAGGGCGAAGGAGCTTGGATGCGGGAGCGATTACTTGTTTCCGAGCCGCTCTCCTGCCCGGCCGCTCTCAAACATGGCTTTCCTGATGGCGCTGCGCGGCATGCACGTTCAAGTGACGGCCCACGGGTTTCGCTCAGCGTTCCGGGATTGGGCCGCGGAACAGACGAGCCATCCTCATGATGTCTGCGAGATGGCGCTGGCTCATTCCATTCCGAACCGCGTCGAAGCGGCCTACCGCAGAGGCGACCTGCTGGAGAAACGACGCGAGTTGATGGATGAGTGGTACCGCTTTGTGACTGTGGCGTCACCTGCGGGAACGTAGAGGTTCATCAGGCGGCGCGTCTCCCAGAGAGGCAATCCGGAAGCACCGAAGCTGACGGCTTGCGTTCGCCGTCGCCGGATTACACTCTTGCTGTGATACGAGAGCAATGGAGATCCTCATGTCGGATAAGTCCCGCGAGGAGATGATCCGCTTTCTCCGAGATCGGACGGTTTACCTTAAGAAGCTCGAACAGGTGTTGAACCGCTCTCCTGAACATCTTGCCGGGCCTTCTGATGGTCCCCAGCAACGCTTACGGGAAAATGAGGCATGGATAACCTCTCTCTACGATATGCCCGATGCAAAGCTTAAGGAGATGTATGAGGATGAGGTGAGGGACAGCAAAGGGTTCCTTCGACCACTCGGTGTTCGCCGCGGGTGTCTTTGAGCCGGGGGTGGCAACGGCCGACTTTAATCGCTGGGGCAAACGTCCCTCCTGGTCATCCGAAGAGGCCGTTGCACTAACTCTGGGCAAGGATCCCGATTTGGTGAACTGGGAACGTGTGCAGAACTATGTCGGCTACCATGCCTTTGCCGACGAGTATGCTGAGCTTCGAGAGCGCATCGGGCGAGCGGAAGCTGTGGGAGAATTGGCATTTCCAATTAAGCCAGAACAGTTTGTCATGTGGCTGGAGCGCGATGGCATTCGTTGTCCAGAGGAGCTTGGAGTAGCGTTGACTGCGCTGTCTGGCCACGCCGGCAGCAAGGAAGATCCGAACGGAAATTTGGCGGCTCAGCGAAGCCGATTGCAGGACGAGAACGACACTCTTCGGCAGAGAATCTCAGAGCTGGAGTTACAGTTGCAGGAAAACCCTCCGGGTTGGATGAATACACGCACGAGCTTGCTGCGCTTGGTGATAGCGATGGCGATCAAGGGCTACGCGTGGGATCCAAAGAAAGCGCGGACGACGACGGTGAGGGAGATCAAGTCGGACCTCAACGAATTGGGCCTTGACCTCGACGAGGGCACCATTCTGGGCTGCCTGAGGACGGCCGCCAGCGAGGTACTATCCGGTCCTGACTAATCTTCCCAATAATGTTTGTCGCGCAAGCCGAATTCGGCTTGGGCTAAACCGAATTCGGCCACAGCACTCGCTGGATCGTCGAAGATCGCCCTGTCGCTCATTAGACAGAGGTGATCCATGCCGCATCCCACAAGTCTTCCTGAGACCGGCTTCGTCCGGCTTGCGTCCGTTCTCGCTCTTATCCCGATTGGGCGCGCAACCTGGTGGGCGGGCGTGCGCTCGGGCCGCTTCCCGCAACCCGTGAAGCTCGGCCCGAACATCACCGCCTGGCGCGTGGAAGACATCCGCGGCCTGATCAAGGAGGGTGTGCAATGAGAGCCGAGATCATTGCTCGTGCTCTCGATGGGCAGCGGTGCGGCGCGGGCTGGACTGCCCGCTGCCCGGCTCATGACGATTATAATCCGAGCCTTTCGCTGCGCGACAGCCGTGACGGCAAGCTGCTGGTTCACTCTCATGCCGGTTGCCCGCAGGCGACCGTGCTGAGCGCCCTTCGCGCCATGGGCCTGTCGAACGGCTTCGACTCCGACGCTGTCGCTGCTGAACCCGCCCGGGCCTCCAAACAGAGCCTTAATGACGCGACGGCTACGGATCGGGCATGGCGCTTGTGGTTCGCGAGCGAGCCAGCGGCGGGCACGTTGGTGGACGTATATCTGAAGAACCGTGGCCTCACGGGACCTGTTCCGCCGACCCTGCGCTTCCTGCTCTCCTGCTGGCATGCGCCGTCCCGAACCAAGCTTCCGGCCATGATCGCTGCCGTGTGGCCCAAGCCAGAACATCGTCGCGATCCATCGCACCTACCTGTGCTCGGACGGTATCGGCAAGGCGCCTGTGTCTCCTGTCAAGATGAGCCTCGGTCCGTGGCGGAGCCGTCCACTTGTCTCCCTGCGGCGAGCACTTGGCGGTAGCGGAGGGGATTGAGACGGCGCTGTCGGTCCAGCTCGCCACGGGCATTCCGGCCTGGTCAGCTCTGAGCGCCAATGGCATCCGCGCGCTTCGCCTGCCGCCGCTTCCATTGGCCACCGTGGTGACGATTGCGGCGGATCCCGATCCTGTTGGCATGAATGCCGCGTGTGATGCGGCGGAGCGATGGCTCGCCGAAGGACGGGAGGTGCGGATCGCTGCTCCGCCTCTCGGACACGACTTCAACGATCTTTTGAGGGCCCAGTAATGACGAGCCATCACGCCAAAGCCGTGTTCGATGCTGCCATCACGGTTTCGCCCGAGCCGCCGATGCCGCTGCAGCGCGAGTTGCCGCCGGCGGAGCCGTTTCCGGTGGATGCCCTCGGCACCTTGCTCGGCGAGGCCACCACGGCAATCCAGGTCAAAACCCAGGCGCCTCGCGCCATCTGCGCCCAGTCTGTTCTGGGAGCCGCAGTCCTGGCCGTGCAAGGTCATGCGGATGTGCGGCTTCCGATGGGACAGACACGGCCTGTGTCGTGCTACTTCATCACTATTGGCGCGTCAGGGGAGCGCAAGAGCACCGCCGACAATGAAGCCTTGCGGCCGATCCGGCGGCATGAAGAAGCCCTGCGGCGCTACCTCAATGGCCGGGATGCCTGGGCCAAGCAGCGTGATCAGGTGCTCAACAACAAAAAGCATTATCCTGACGTGGAGACAAAGGAAGCAGGACTCAAGCTCCTAGGGCCGGCGCCCGTGGCACCGCTGAACCCGATGCTGATCTGCACAGAGCCGACCTTCGAGGGTATTGAGCGCCTGTTGCCTCTCGGGCAGCCGAGCCTGGGGGTATTCTCGGCGGAAGGCGGCCAGTTTGTCGGTGGTCATGGCATGCGGGAGGAGACGAAGCTGCGCACTGCGACGTCCTTGTCGAGCATGTGGGACGGGCAGCCGATCCGGCGCGTGCGGGCCAGCGACGGCGCCATCGTTCTGCCTGGCCGTCGACTGGCGCTGCACCTGATGGTGCAACCGGACGTCGCGACGATCCTGCTGTCGGACCGGCTTTTGGCTGATCAGGGCCTCCTATCCCGCCTGCTGGTCACGGCTCCGCCGACGGCGGCGGGCACGCGCTTCTGGCGCGAAACCGCCGTGTCTGATCCTGCCATTGACGCTTTCGACATGCGGTTATTCGGGATCCTCCGCGCGCCTCTGCCGCTTGCGCAGGGCACGCTGAACGAATTGAACCCGCCTGCCTTGGAATTCTCGAGTCAGGCGCGGAGCCGCTGGATCCGGTTCTCCGACGAGGTGGAAAGCGAGGTTGGGCCTGGCGGCAGATTGGAGCCGATCCGGGGGTTGGCCAGCAAACTGGCCGAGCATGCCGCCCGCCTCGCGGGCATTCTGTCGCTCGTGCGCGATGTGGCGGGTCGAGAGATTTCCTGCGAGTCTCTTGAGGCCGGGATCGAACTGGCGCGGCACTATGCCCAGGAGGCGCTCCGCCTCGAAGGGGCCTCGGCCATACGGCCGGAGATCATCCGCGCGAAACAGCTCCTGACATGGCTTCACGAGCACTGGGGCGAGCCCCTGGTGTCCCTTCCTGATGTGTATCAGTGGGGGCCAAGCCCCCTCCGGGACAAGAAATCGGCGCTGGAGGCCATCACGATCCTGGAGGGGCACCTCTGGCTCCTGCGTCATGAGGGGGCAGCGGTCGTCAAGAATGTCCGTCGTCGCGATGTCTGGCATATCATTCGTCGCCCGATCTGACCAAGCGTGATCTACCCGAAGCCACCGGCTCTCAGCTAAACTGCTAAAATTACTAAAGCCGATTGCGACATGCGGTGCCTTAGCAGGATTAGCAGTTTAGCGCTGTGCAGGCTTGATGGCCTGCAATCTGTGGCAGTCTCGGCTGTGCCTCGCGACGCTGACAGCTGGGTGGCGTTTGAATTTTTGATTATTTGAATTTTCGGCCTTTTAGCCGGCCTTCCTCGGTACTTGGCGGACTTCTCAGGCCTATGGGCCGAGGCGATGCTGCCCAGCGCTGTCGACGTTTATCTCAATCACCAAATCCTCCTTTGAAAAAGGGCCTTTTGGGAGTCGCAATAGTAGGCGGGTTTAGCAACAGCCCGGCCTGCTTCCACAAAAAAATCGACCGCGGGCTCTCTTTTACAGAGTCATGGAGCATGAGTGCGAGCGCTAAGGTCAGCCTCCGCCGGTATTGGAGGCACTCGTCCTCTGGTCTTGACGCTGAGATGTCATAGCTGTGCCAGCCTTTTCCCTACGCCCATGACTTCTGTTCAACCCGTAGGCAAAAGAGCAAGAGGCAAAAGCAACGGCATGCGCGTGGGCCAGTGTGCTTTAACTTGGCCAGTGATCTCTTGTCCTTACCCTCAATGATCTCCCCTGACGGTTATCTCCGCACAATCTTAACCCGCGAGGCGATCGCCACTGGGCTCTACACGCCGGCGAACATCTTCCGGGCCGAGTGGCTCCCCGTCCTGCGGGATTGGGCCGGATCCGAGTTGAGACTAATTGCTCCGAGGTGCGCCCCTCTGCCCCATCCCTGTTGGGAAACAGCCAACCTCCGTTCGTTGCGGGCACGAATTGTTCGAACAATGGACGTTCCGCTGCCGAGGCCTGCGCGCTCTCCGCAGACCTTTCGCATGAACTCGGCTATAATCTCGGACGGGGCCGCACCGCATGCAGGAGGCTTGCATGATGACGATGCCGGAGATCATGGCGGACGAGCTCGGAAGGCACATCGCAGGCGATTTCCGACGGCTGTTCGGCCCCTCGCATCAGGACAAGGCCGAGCGCCTCGACAGTACCGCTCGCATGGCTCTGGAATGCCTCGGCCGGAGCGACGCCCTCTACCACAATGTCGAACATACCCTTCTGGTCACCTTAGTCGGTCGGGACATCCTCCATGGTCGGATCCTGACGGAGCGCCTGGAGCCGGACGATTACTCGCATACGATCATCGCCTGCCTGCTGCACGACATCGGCTATGTCCGCGGCATCCTGAAGGGTGACGGCAAGGATAAGTTCGTGGTAGATGCAAGCGGGACGACCGTGAGCTTGCAGCGCGGCGCCTCGGATGCGGCGCTCGCTCCCTATCATGTCGACCGCTCCAAGCTCTTCGTCATGGAGCTCTGACCGGCTCACCCCTGCTTGATGTGGGGCGGGTGTCGCGGGCCGTTGAGCTTACGCGCTTCCCCGTGTGCGATCGATCGGAGAATGCGCAGGACGTCCGGGAGGGACGCTTGGTCCAGGCCGCCGACCTGATCGGCCAGCTCGGTGATCCTCTTTACCTGAAGAAGGCGAATGCCCTGTTCCGCGAGTTCGAGGAGATCGGCCTCAACCGGCAACTCGGCTATGCCTCGCCGGCCGACTTGGTCGAGTGTTATCCGGACTTCTATTGGTCCAGCGTATCGTCGCACCTCGAGGAGGCGATTGCCTATCTGAACGTGACGGCGGCAGGCCGGCAGTGGATCGCGAACCTGCACAGCCACGTGTTCTGTGCCCAGCACGCCTTGCCCTCATGGGACCGCAGCGTTAGCCCATATCCACATCGATCAGGCAGCCCATGGCCTAACGCCGTCCGAGTGACCGCGTCAGACGCAAGGATTCACTGTCAGCATCCGTCGCAAATTCCCCGATCGACGAGCTGATCGATTTGCCGGTCCATGCGCTCCATCTCGGCATCAGCCACGGTATCAATCGATGAAAAGTCGTTGCGCGGCTCCGTGAAAACCTCCTTTTCAAGCTGACTTTGCGATGGAATCTTGATTTCTCCTGAGGGTGTGAACGGACCGGACCTGCGCTGCGACCAAGCCGGCACTGACGCGAACAGGAGACCAATCATCACCGCGATGAACGTAACTCTCATGGCGTGCTTCCTTCCGAAATCTGGGCTCCACTCACCCTGCTTCTAGGAACGCTCAACAAGAGCAAATCAGGCCGAGACATGCTTGATCGATAAGGACAACCGCTCATCCTTTTGCGACGCTCTTGCCCGGCATCATGCTGCATGGTGCCTTGACTGTCTCTAGGATTCGACCAAGTCGACGCTCGGAAATGGCGCATCGGCTGCGAATAGATTTCTGGCACGTTGATGCGCGCCTCGGGAGAACAGGATAGCAAGCGTTCCGGAGTCCTCCAAAAGAAGAGGCTTGCTACCTCTTTTTCCCATCGGTATTTCTGTTGGATCGAGCATCGTCGACGCAAAGAAGCCAACATGGATCGATACAATTCCCACGCTGATAAGCTGGTGTCCGTGCATTCCTGGTCCTCAAGCTTTCGCGCACCAGCTTTCATGCAAAACCTGAACTCCCGCGTCGCATCCGCCCCAAGGTTGATTGAGATGTGAGGAGGCCTGCCGGAAGGCGCGGATGTGCGTCCGAGTTGAAACTGTTTCTGGTTTCCAACTGGAGAAGCATCATGACCCGATTGCCTGTTCTGGCGATAGCGGCATTCAGCCTCTTCGCCTCACCCACCTTCCTTCTCACAACGACGACTCCGGCTGCTGCCCAAGAGGTCGGGTGGCGCAATGACGGATCCGACATCAGCGACAGCAGCTTGCGCGATCTTCTGCGAGACTGGATTCAGGAACGCGGCGATCGCCGCGACATGCTCATGGATCTTGTCCAAGAGCGTCGTGATCAGCGCGACATGCTCATGGATCTGCTCCAGGAGCGCCGGGATCGCCGTAGCGAACTGGCGGATTTCCTACGGGATCATCCCGGCCTGCGAGACCGCCTCCGCGAACGGCTGGCCGCACGATCGGACGACGAGGGTGGCGGCGCCTTGCGGGACCGTCTCCGTGAACGGGTAGCCTCGCGATGGGATGACGAGGACGATGGCGGTGGCTTGCGCGGTCGCCTGCGGGAACGTCTGGCCGCGCGAATGGATGGCGGCGGCTGCTACTTCCTCGCCCGCAGCCTGCGAGCCCAAGACGGTAGCCTCCTGGTCTTGGTACGCCGGCGCATTTGCCGCGACTGATCCGCTCCTAACCTAAACTCAGAGGAGAAGCGATATGAGAAGGGCGTTTCTTGTGGCAGCCGGGCTGATGCTGTTCACCGTGCCTGCCCTCAGCCAAAGTTCGGGCGAAGCCGATGACCGCGGCTCGTCGTACGGTCGGCAGGATCGAGACCTCGACGATCTTCTACGCGGGCTCGACGGGAGCGCAATGGGACGGGGAGGACCGGCACGCGGCGCGGGTTTCCTGCTGCGCGCCGGGGATGCGACCCTCGCCGTGCGGTGCGATCCGCGCGACTCCATGAGAGCTTGCGTCGAGGCGGCCACGACGTTGCTGGAGCGGGCTCGTGCAGGAATGCCGTCAGGCACTAGCCCGGGTGGAGCGGCTCCAGGTACACCTCCATCCCGATAGACTGCTCATGAAGTGGAAGCTGCGCTGTCCAGACGCGGTGCAGCTTCACGATGCTCGTGCAGATTTATCCAGTGGCTGCCAACATCGTCCGGTGGCGCAACAGGATAGGTCATACAAAAGAGGGCTGGGCGTGAGTTCAAATTCACACCCGGCGTTCTCGTGTCCTCATCTTGGGTGGGGCCGCTTCACCTCCACCGTCCGGTGATGGGCCAAGTTGTACAGCCCACCCAAGGCGGCGTCGGCTCGTTCATTATAGAGTACAGTTTACGCGACGATCAGATTGATGGGATTACCACCAGAGCTCACCTTTTGCGGCCACGCCGCCTTAGAAACCATGCACGACAGGGCAATAAGCGCTACAATGCGAGCGGAATGCTTCGGATCGTGGATCGCATAAGCAAAGTTCGCCAGATGCGGCGACTGTATACGGACCGGCTGCTCACCCTGCTGACCGTAGTGCTCATGCTCGCGATTTTCGTATTCGCACCGCTTCAGGCCATGGGAATCTTCGTGTTCCAAGGCTTCGCGATCGCCGCCCTTCTGGCAATCGTCGGCAGCATGTTCGTCATCTCCGAGCATCCTGCGGCTGTGATCGTGATGTTCATCTGCCTCATGGCGAACATCGTCGTCTTCGTGCTGCGTCTTTACTATCCTCCCTGGCCATACAACCTTTATCTATTAGCGGCGGCGTGGCTTGCCATCGCGGTCACTCTTGGGGCAGTCGTCGCCCAGGCTGTCTTCCGACGCGGCCGTGTCACCTATCACCGGATCGTTGGCGCCATCCTGCTGTACCTGCTCATCGCCGTATTGTTTGGGACGTTGTTCATGTTTGTCGGGCTGTCGACGCCGGATGCATTCAAGGGCATCGCCTTCGAAGACAACGCCGCCCTCGCTAATTCGGTCTTTTACCTGAGTTTCGTTACTCTGACGTCGACAGGCTTCGGCGACATCGTTCCCGTGCATCCAATCGCACGTACCCTATGCACGCTCGAAAGCCTCATCGGCCAACTTTATCCGGCAACGCTGCTGGCAAGGATCGTGACCCTCGAGATGCGTCAGGGCAGCCGCTGAGAATGTCATCTTATGGATTAGGCCGCCTTTACTTCGGGGCTTGGCGTGCCTCACGGCACTGTTCGTGATCCGCGATAGCGCCCCGCGGGAAAGCTGAAATCTTCCTCATCGCGGCTCGAGCGGTTTTCTGCTATTATTCCGTCGAGCCTTATAAGACGGCGCTTCGATTGAGGCACCTCAATCTTCTTGTGAATGGAGGCGGCGATGGTCCGCTTCAACGCAAAGATTCTCGGGCTCTTCATGTGGCTGCCGGTCCTCCTTTGTGCGGTCCCCCTCCAGGCGGACCCTTTCTTCGTCAGGGTCTATGGCAGGACATACAAAATCGACCCTCGATACCCGACTGACGAACCGCAAGGGCCAAAGGCAGAGGCTATGAAAGCCCTCCCCTCAGATCTCTCGAAAGGCCCAGGATTCAGACCCTCCCATGAGCAGGTGCTTGCCGAAGTCGAGGAAAGGGTCTGGATCGCGCGCACCCAACTCGATGACGCGATAGAGAAGGCGGCTGCTGCGAGCGGGTCGCAATATACGGGGGCCAATGCGACCGAGACTACAGGATCGCCTGCGACCGGAGGAGAGAAGACCCGTTCACCGGAGTTGCAGACCCTCTACGATCGTCATCGGGCTTTGGATCTCCTGGTACGGGAATTGCGCAGGTCCATGGACTTGCCTGTGAGAACTCCAATAGCAGGCTTCTCCCGACCTGATCTGTCGCCCGAGATCGAGGCCAGCTATCGCAGCCTGAACTTTGATTCCTTGGAGGCCTATTACAGCTTCAGGCGCGTCAAGGCGGCCTTTCGCTCGAACGACGTACGGCTTCTCGACCGGGTCACTCACTATCCTCTCGTGGTGACTGGAAAGGTCAGGCGACGCATTCGCAACCGTGATCAGCTTGCGGCCGCAAGGGAAACAGTTCTCAATCCACGCATCCTGGAGGTCGTCGCAAAGTCCGACTTTCAGACGGTCTTCGTTCGGGACAAAGGGATGATGCTTGGCGAGGGAGAAGTCTGGATCATCCATGACAAGGCAGGCTTTGGGCTCGGAGCGATCAACCTGGAATGAGTACACCGGCGCGAAATTATTCGTTTACGCCTGGATGTGACGTTTCTGACATGAGTGAGCTCGGTCCAGAGGAATGTGGGAGCCTGCTTTGACGCCTCATCTCAGCCCTGATGCTGCGTCAGGCTACCTCAGCGAAACCGATGTGAGGGGACAGGGGAATGATTGTAGACAGATCGAACAGTTGGTCCGCCGGAGTCGCCTTGGTGTTACTCGCTGGGATGGCAAATCCGGCGATAGCGGCCCAGTGCGGAAGCACGGCGGATGGTTTCGCCACCTGGAAGCAGCAGTTTGCAGGCGAAGCGAGGGCACGAGGCGTCAGTGCCGCGACCATCACGGCTCTCATGGGCACAACCTATGCAACAGCGACAATCGCCGCCGATCGTGGCCAGAAGAGTTTTCGTCTGTCGCTTGACCAATTTCTCGCCAAGAGAGGGGGGTCGACGATCATTGCGCGGGGACGGGCACTCAAACAGTCCCAGGCAGCACTCTTCGCATCTCTTGAGCAACGCTTCGGCGTTCCACCAGGACCGCTCCTGGCGATTTGGGGCATGGAAACAGCCTTTGGACGGCAACGCGGAAACCAGAACACGTTATCGGCTGTGGCAACGCTCGCCTACGACTGCCGTCGCTCAGCTTTCTTTACCGAGCAGCTCTACGCCACTCTGACCCTGGTGGACCGTGGCATTCTCTCGGCGGACACGCGCGGCTCCATGCACGGCGAGATCGGCCAGACCCAGTTCTTGCCCAAGAGCATCCTGAACTACGGCACCGGCGGCGATCTCGATATTGCGGCAAATGCACTTGCCTCGACGGCCAACTTTCTCAGGGCCAACGGCTGGCGCGCAGGTGCGGGCTATCAGCCCGGCGAAGCCAATTTCAGCGCAATCCAAGCCTGGAATGCAGCTTCCGTCTATCAGCAAGCCATCGCCCAGATCGGCAGACAAATCGACGGGAGAGACGGCACCGCAGCGAGCCGCTGATGCGGATTCATGGCCCAGAATGTCAAGGCATTTGGCATCGCCCCATCAGGACTTTCAGGAGGCAGCCATGCATGTGAGCGACTACTCCGCCACCGAGACCCTGCGGGACGGCCGCACGATTGAAATTCGTGCGCTGAGGCCAACCGATCGAGCTGGGTTGCTGGCCGCAGTCGGGCGCGTCAGCGATCAGTCTCTCTATCGACGCTTCTTCGCCTTCAAACGCGGTTTCACGGAGCAAGAAGTCGATTTCTATCTCAATGTTGATTTCGTGGGCCACGTCGCTTTGGTCGCATTGCTGGAAGAGAACGGCCATCCGGAAATCGTTGGCGGGTGCCGCTACATTGTGGGACCTTCAGGCCAAGCCGAGGTTGCCTTCGCCATCGATGATGCTCATCAGGGACAGGGCATCGGCACAGCCCTCATGCGTCACCTCGTGAACATCGCGCGCAGCGCCGGGCTCAAGGAGTTGACCGCCGACGTTTTGCCAGAGAACGCCGCCATGTTGAAGATATTCAGGAAGAGCGGGCTCGGCATCCAGACTGAGCGGGAGTCGGGCAGCACCCATCTCGTCCTTCATCTTTCGTGAGCTGGGAATGCCAAGTCCAACACGATCAAGTACCATCGCTATGACGGCGCAGCCTCATCGTGTTGATATCGGCCGTCGGCTGGGTGCTGCTGCAACCATTCCACCAGAAGCACATAACCGACGGCGAGAAGCACGGGGCCGACGAACAGACCGAGAAGCCCATCGACAATCACGCCGCCGATGACACCCATCAGGATGACCGGCATGGGCACCTCCAGCCCCCTGCCGAGCAGCAAGGGTCTCAGGATGTTGTCGCTCAGTCCCACGACAATGTTCCAGATGAGAAAGATGATGGCCGCCTGCGTGGGCTCCGTTGTGAAGACATAGACGACGATGGGGAGAGACAGCAGAAGCAAAGGGATTTGCATGATTCCGAGCAGGAGCGCGATGAGCGTCAGGGGGCCAGCTGCTTGAAGCCCGATCACGAAGAAGCCTACACCCAAGAGCACTGCCTGGATCAGCGCCACGCCTACCACGCCGAGCCCGACGCCGCGGATCGTGGCCGCGGTCAACGTGACCAACTGCGTCGCTCGCATCGTGCTGCCGGTGACACGAACCAGCAAGCGCCGGGCGAATTCGGTCGCCCCCTTGCCATAGGCGATGAGCACGGCGGCAATTCCAAATGAAAGAACGAATGACAGTTCGCCAAGGGCCAGGCCGCCGGCGAACGACCCCAACCAGGTCAAGGGGCCGCTCAGCAAATGGCCATATTTGGTGAGGGCCGCCGGCAGGTTGGTGGCGACGAGAACCCAGGCCTCGGTCAGCTTTTCGCCGACCAGTGGCGTGCTGTCGAGCCACAGCGGTGGCGGCGGCATTATTAGCTCGCGGCTCTGCAAGCTCGATATAAGCGAGTATAGCGACGTCGCGAGCGACGTCACCACGATGACCATGGGCCCCAACATCACCGCAACGCCAATCAGCCCAATCAGCAGCGCCGACCAGCGCTGCCCGAGATAGGTGGCGAGGCGCACATGCAGAGGATACAGCACTACCGCCAGAATCGCTGACCACATCAGAATGAAGGCAAACGGCAGCACGATCCGGGCGCAGGCGTAAACAAGCACAGCCACCAGCCCGATCCGAAGCGTGGTGTCGAACATGGTCGAGGATTCAGGCCCAGTGCCAAGGTCGGGCGCGTTCTGGTCCATCGACGTGTTCCCTTTGTACGCCGGACTATAAGTTCTCGCGCATTCACATCGTCATGGGTTTCCATGCGCAAACAGGTTCCATTCGCCCAGGACCCGTTTGCACATGAGAGAGCAGCTCAGCGCCGCCCCACCCGATTAACCGGACCGCCACGGTTCATCGGCGTTCCGGGGCGCACGCCAACACCTGGAGCCCCGACACCGGGCGTCACGGCCGCGCGCGCAACCGGTCGCGGACGCAGCACGACTCCGGGCCGCACGACACAACCGACAGGATAGTTGACGTACTGGCAGTAAACCACGGCACGGGCCTCTTCAGTACTTGCCGCGATGAATCCAGCGATGAGCGCCGACAATGCGATCAGAAGTTTCATTTCCGCCTCCCTATATCCACCGAATGAATTCTGGCCCCTCCACGCAGAGATGCTTGATCAATCGGGACAAGACGCTGACAGTTTCAGCCACCGCAAGATCCCTCCTGCTCATCCCCATCTGGAGGCAGTCCACCGCCCTGAGCAGGCTATGCTCCCGATCACGGTCCATACGCCGGACCCCGAATTCCCTGAGAGTTTCCCGGTAATCGCGACATGGGCCCTGCGACGTTGGACGCTGATCCGAACTCCCCCGTTCTGCTCCAGTCCGCCGACCGCCTTATCCTGATTGCCCCGCGCAGCCGCGTTATGGGGAACGCCGTTTTCGACCACGACCGTATAATCATGCGCCCTGCGACAGCCGCCTTTCTCAGGGACGGCATGAATGCTCCAGCGTCCATCGAATTGCTGCTGCGCAAGAGCGGCGTTGCCCATCAAGGCGAATGTCACGATCAGCGAGGAAATGGCCAGAAGACGATGCATGAGCGATCTCCTTCCATCTGAGCCAGACAACATTCGGCATGGGCCAAGCGATCCAGCAGCAGACCACCACTCACGCTATGCGGTGAGCCGCATAGACTGCCCAGCACCAGGACAGGCCATAGGCGACGAGATCAGCCGAGACGAACAGCCCCAGTACCCATAGCCCTGATACCGGCCATTGACCGAGGAGGAGCAGTCCGAGCGCAGCCGAGACGACGGCCAGCACGAGCCCCAGCCCGCGCGCATGTTGTCCCTCCCGGGCCAGCATCCAGGCGGCCCGCACGGCGCCGGACGCAACCAGCAGGGCTCCGAGCACCAAGGTCAGGGCAACTCCGGCCCCGGCGGGCTGGAACACCGCGTACAACCCGGCCGCTACATAGAGCAGCCCTAGCATGAGGCACAGCGCGCGGGAGAGCCGACTACCTGCCGTCACCGGTAGCGCGATCACCTCAATTGCCTGAATGGCTCCAGCCACGATCAGGAGGGCACCGTACCAAGCCACATCGACGATGACAAACGTGAGGGTCATGAACAGGCCGATGACGCCGAGCACGACTGCCAGAGCCCCTACCCCAAGCAGCCATCCGCGGCTGATCGCCGATACTCCGAGATCGGTTCGCAAGACCGTCGCCATGGCGCGGCTCCGTCACTGAGAATAAGCCTGCGCAGCATCGAATTGGTTCCTATCCGATGCCGCGCAGGTATCATCCGGTTTGTCACCTCACCGGTCACTGGGCCCCGCGGACCATGACGTCGCCGGCGCATGCGATGGGAACACGAGCGCCGAGCCGTCTGTCGTACATCGTCCGGCAGGGAACCCCATTATACATCCTGATCTCCTCAGGCCGTGCATAAGGAAAGAGGGATCCCGGTGTGCCAGTGAGCGGAACTCCTGTCGCGGCGCCTGAAGCGGTGCTTCCGGTCGTAGCAACATCGACCCTGGAGACGTGGACCTCACCCGCGCACTGGATAGGCACGCGGGTCTTGAGCTTCTTGTCGTACATCGTCCGGCAGGGAACCCCGTTGAACATCTGTACCTCGTGAGCCGCTGCGTAGGGGAAGGGAGATCCTGGCGTTCCCCGAACAGGGCTGGGCTGCGCCGCGGCAAGGCCGATTCCGCCGATGGTTATCAGGGCAGCACTCGCAAGAACAATCGACATTCTCATGGTAATCCTCCTTGCAGCTGACACATCATGCATGGTGTTGACGCGAAGTGCGTTCTTCGTCAGAACCTCACATTATCTGTCGCAAATGCATGTTGTGCTTGACCAGAGGGGACAAAGTCTTGACCGTTTTGGCCACCCATCCGTTTCTCTTAAGATTTTTTTGCGAAGACACACTCGCCGATCACTCAAAGATCACGAGGATGCTTCTATAAGGCGCAGGATATTATCAACGGCAATGGATCGGGGATGTCCTCCTGGTTGAATGGGGTTTCGATCAAGAACTTGATCAAAGGCTGTTGCGAGTCATTTCGCAGCCCTAGGCGACTCGGCAAGGAGATTGCCCAACGCAGGCCGTTACGGAAATAATCCTAGCTCCGATTTGGCGGCTATCAGTAGTCGGCTCCGTGAAGGTGGTTTCGGTTGAAGCCCAACCAGATGCACGAAGGTGGCGGGGCCGGCCTGTCGTGCCATAGGACAGAATTGCCTCACGGCTGTCGGGCTGCCATCGATGACAATCCGATCCGTTCAGCCATACCACCTCAAGGCTCATCACAAGAAGCACGTGGCAGCAGCGAGAGTTCGCCGTTCGCTGCACCCGAACTCGACGATGTCGCGGTTGCTGTCGATGGCGCGATACAGGTACCGCCAGTAACCACGGGCCCTGATATAGGTCTCATCCACATGCCGGTTGCCCGGTGGGCGGTCACGATGGATCGTCATGTGATCGACTGCACACTTTGTTTCGCCATCCTCTCTTCAGGTTCCGAATGCTGAGGCTGAATGGGGCAGTTCTATTCGCACAGGGGGATCGCCCGGCGACCGAAATGGCGACCGGCTGAACATCAAACGCCTTCGGACCGTTCAAGAGAGTATGCCTAACGAAGCTGCCGAACAATTTGCGACAGTTTCCGATCGCCCTTACCATATGGTCGGAGCCAGACAGGGCAGCTTGCGAGACCATTGGAGGTCAGGTGTGATGTCGGTACTCCTCATAACTATTCTGATGTACGGACACCCGTCACAGGCCCGCTTCGTTCCGGCCATTCATAGTATAGAATTTAGCACCAAGAACGCATGCCAGGCGGCACGCGATGCATACTTGCGCGAACTCGAGCCAATCGTCACTGAGCTCAACGCGGCGATCAAAGATGCGAAGGATGTTGGCGATATCAAAAGTCCGGCAGGAATTATCATTACCGGGCAATGTTTTGATCGGTGATTAATAAAGTAGCCAACGTCGACTTGGGAGGCTCTCGCTTCGATTGCGAGATAACGCCGGAACTATCGCCTACCAAATGGTCGTAGATTTTCGCCGGGTTCAAGACAAAACCCTGCCCCTGGGTTAAGGGCAGGGCTAAGTGTTCACCTCGCCTTCGGAGGTCTCCGAAAAACAGAGGCAGTAGGCCATTTGGCTGCGCTCACGTCAATTGTTATACTGTATTAGCAACACGATAGGCTTGTATTCATGCCAGCAATACTGTCGCAAACAATGAAATCGTACGCGTGTTGCTTTCATGCCATAGCCAGAACCTGACAGCGCTTCATACTGCTCCATGCGAGTCCTCGCACAAGGGATTAAAGCACATGAAATCACGTCTTCTTGGCCTCTTGGCCGCTACGGCACTCTCCACGGCTGGCATCACAGCAGCCTCTGCCGCCGATCTTCCTCAGGCTCCGCCGCCGGCTCCGATCGTAGTCCCGGTCTTCACCTGGACGGGCTTCTATGCCGGTGTGAATGCTGGCTGGGGTTGGCGCGACGATAACTCGGCATCCGTGATTCTGGACGGACCGGGTGTTGCTGTTCCGGGAACGCTGTTCTTCGACGACGATAACGACGGCGGCTTCACCGGCGGCGGCCAGATCGGTTACAATTGGCAGTTCGGCTCGTTCGTGGTCGGCGCCGAGGCCGACATCCAGTGGGCCGATACCGGCGATGGCGTCAACGTCCGGTTCGTGCCGGCTGCGCTTCCTGGGGCCTTTGTACCAGGCGAGTTCGAGAATGACTTGTCGGATTGGTTCGGCACGCTTCGTCTCCGCGCGGGTGTCGCCTTCGACCGCGTCCTGATCTACGCCACGGGTGGTCTCGCCTACTCCGATGACAACACCGGCTGGGTGGCCGGTGGCGGTGTCGAATGGGCTCTGCCGGTGAACTGGTTCGGCTCGTCGGCCGTCACCTTCGGCCTGGAAGGGTTATGGATCAGCGTCGACAATGACGACAATAACGTCTTCGACCGTCAGATCGGGACCTTCACCCCAGCCGTAGGACCGGTGCAGCCCGTTTTCGCTCCCGGGTTTGGCAATGACGAAAACGAGTTCTTCGTCGCACGCGCCAAGCTGAACTTCAAGTTCGGCACTTACTGAGCCGTTGATCCAACAAGGGAAAGGCCCGGGCTGTGCCGGGCCTTTCGTTCGGCCGCTTGTCATAGGGAGATCCGGCCGAGGAAGTCTGAAGAGAATCAATTGATGCGGGTCGTCGTCCTTGTTGCTTGTCTTGCCGCCCTCGGGACCGTTTTGCATCCAGAGGCAACCTTGGCGCAACCGAGCGGAACCTCGGAAGCCCGCTCCGTGACCCGAGCGAAGAAGCACCATACGAGACCGCCCGCAGACGCGGCCACTACGGCTGCGCCGCCCTTGCAGGCAGGCCTTGAGCCGGCGCCCGTCCCTCCGACCTTCTACTCGCTCCACCAGCTCGGCGATCATCTGCATGCGATCCGGTGGGAGCTCGCCATCGTCGGAGCAGGATTTGCCGTCATCGGCTTTAAGGACTGGGACTGGGGCAACACGTCCGGGTTCCAGACCATCGAGGAAGGATGGTTTTCCAAGAACACCCGGCACGGCGGCATGGACAAGATCGGCCACTCATTCTCGACCTATGTCATCGCCGACCTTTTGACGGACCGGATCCGGGCCAATGCCTCGAATCCCGCAGGTGCGCCCATCACGGCCGCGCTCGTCGCGTTCGGCATTATGGGCCTCGCCGAGACCATGGACGGGTTCACCGGCAGGCATCGCTTCTCGCGCGAGGACATCGTGGCGAACGGTGTTGGGGCGCTGTTCTCCGTCTTCCGGAATTCCATTCCCGGAATGAGGGAAAAGCTGGACTGGCGGTTCATGTACACGCCTGCGAGCTATGAGCGGCCAGGTATTACGGGAGACAACGGCATTCTGCCGCCCTATGAGCGCCAGCGCTACATCATGGCGCTGAAGGGCAGCGGGTTCGAAACGCTTAAAAGTACGCCGCTACGCTTTGCCGAGCTGCATGTCGGCTTCGATGCACGCGGCTTCGAGGAGAAGGAGCGAGCCCTCGGCTATCCGATTGAACGATCCTTCTATGTCGGGGTGGGACTGAACCTCAACGAGGTGCTCTTTGGAACCGGACCCAACCCGAATTTCGCCCGGTATAGGGATACGCTTCCTGGCTGGGCCGCGCGCAAGACGCTCGAATACATCCAGGTGCCTTACACGTCGGTCTACGCCGAGGACCGTTTCTCGACGGTGCGTCGTGTGGGAACGACGTTCGAGGACTGAGCTGACAAGAGCGCTTGGCAGGCTGGACCATCAGAGACTGCGGAACCCGATAGGCGTCAGCCGTAGAGCGCACGGACTTCGCACAACCAGACTCAGAAAATACAGCGCCCGGCGTCGAACCGGGCGCTGCTTAAACGATGATGAATGTTGAACTATTGACTGTTGGTTTCAGACGCCAGCTCAAAACATCTCACTCGTATTGAGCGCAAACGCTCCCATTCCATCGCACGCATCTGCGTTCTTCTCGGCGGTTGTGGCGTTTCTCGATTCTGGACTGGCAAACACCATTAACCCTTGTCCTGCCCGGCCCGCAACCGGCGACGACTGGCGTGACCATACTCTCCGACTGGATTGGCGAAAGTGGCATTGCCTGCGTCGGTGAAGCGATGGCTAAAGCAAAACCCAAAACAGCGATCACTCTGATCATTGGAGTCTCCCTTTCTAAAGCTTCATTCCAAGTCGAGAACGTCGGCCAACTTTGGAATCCAAGCAACCATAGACCATCCCGCAATGTAGGAGCCGATGTTCCTTCGGGTCCCAAACCCCTCGCAAAGCCTGAATCCTACGCTGAATCTTGAGGGGGTGCTTGATCAGTTGAGACATTGTCTTGACAGAACTGGACCGATGGTCAGCTCCCTCCGCTCTGGCCCTGGGATCATCACCCGCCGGACGATGTCCAGCCGTTGACCGGTCTACGCGCTGCCGCGAACCTGCTTTTCCTAGCCTCGGAAGGTCTGGAATGGGTCGATTTTGTTGAAAAACTCGTTGGCAGAGCATCGATAGTCTACTGGTTGTATGTGGCTGACTAGGACGGCCCAGCATCCAGTATGAGGTCGGCCCAAGAACGGCTTGCCCGGAGTTTTTCAACAATATCGGTCAGGCACGGCCCTCCAGCTAGACCTTGTGAGAGTCCGCTCTGCACTTGGGAATGGACGTCGAAGGCTGCTGAGCCTATAAAAAATGTGGGGTAGAGTGTGGGATCCGGCATGCGCACGCCAGCTAAATAACTGAAAATACAGGAACTTCCTCCCGTCTCCGTAGGACGCTCCCTCCGCCACTATCTAAGTGACTGATATTCCAGGACATTTCATTTCAGATGTCCTTCCTCTAAGTGCCGGATTTCTTGTGCCAATTTCGGGACAACCATTCTCTGGCGGACGTTCTYTGGACGCCGAAGAGRGTCTTTMCGGCYCCAACTTTGCCTCTGTTCTCCGCCYKAAAACCACTYAGTCYGGTTGCGGTGTAGTAGCGAACTTCAGGGTAGCATAGAGGCATGTACTAAGGACAAAACCAAGAGAGCCCACCGTACATTACACACGGCGGGCTCGCTTGGTTGTTGGCTGTGCTTGGCTGGTGCGACTTAGAAGTGCCACTCCCAGGCACCATTGACCACACCGCCCTTGAGCTGGTCGGCCTTCACGCCCTACAAAAGGACCTTGCGGCCGCCGTCAAGCGCGATCTCCGTGCCGACCAGCGTCGACCAGTTCCAGATCGTCTTCGGCATGTTGTGACCCGTGAACCAGTTCTGCGACGACACGCTTGTCAGACGCAGCACATCACTCCAGCCGAAGTCCTTGATCACGTCCGAGCCGCCGCCCACATCGAACACGAACTGGTCCGAATGCGCCCCGCCATACAGCGTGTCGTCACCGGCCCCGCCGTTGAGCACGTCGTATCAGTCCTGGCCGAACAGCACGTCGTCTCCCTCCGAGCCAAACAGCGTGTCCTGATCGGAACCACCATAGAGCGTGTCGTTGTGATTACCGCCGTTCATCCAGTCGTTGTCGTTACCGCCCCACAAGAGGTCGTCACCGTCCTCGCCCAGCAGCAGGTCGTTGCCGTCGTCGCCGTAGAGCTGGTCGTTGTCGGCGTCGCCCCAGAGCTGATCGTGGCCGTCGCCGCCATCGGCCGTGTCGTTGCCAGCACCGCCCCACGTCATATCATCTTCAGCCTCGCCGTACATCGCGTCGTTGCCGGCGCCGCCCGAGAGATAATCGTTGTCGTTGCCGCCATAGGCGCGGTCGTGCCCGTCCCCCATGTCGAGCGCATCGCTGCCAGTGCCGCCGATCAGCGTATCGTCGCCATCCTGACCCCAGAGCACGTCGTCACCATCACCGCCATCGAGCGCATCGTTGCCGGTCCCGCCCAGCAACGTGTCGTTACCTTCGCCCCCTTCGAGCGTGTCATTGTCCTCACCACCATCGAGGTGATCGTTGCCGGTCCAGCCGATCAGGGTATCGTTGCCGTAGCGGCCATAGAGATGATCATTGTCCTCGCCGGCGTCGAGATGATCATCGCCATCACCACCATCGTCCGCGCGCATCCAGGACTCGCTACCGGAAAGACCTCTGTGGGCCAAAATGGCACCCAGTCTTGTGGTTGCGCCGGGCAGACCGTTCGTCCATCTCTTCCTTCATCTCGCAGACCTCGGCGGGAAACTGCTGGTTATCTGACGGATGTCATTGTCCGACCCTCAGGGTTGATGGTTCACGCGAACCCGTTCAGGAAAGGCTCACGAGCAAGTTCGCCTCAGACGGCATGAAAAGCACTCCTGGGCTGATAGGCGGGGCCGCGCGCCAGCACCGCCCAGGCAATGCGGGCGAGCTTATTGGCGAGTGCAATCACCAGCATGTTGCGATGCAGCCTCCGGCCCGTGGTCTCAATCCAGGGCCACAGGCCGAGCCTCGCCCCATGCGGTCGACGCACCAGCACGATGTGGGCGGCTTGGACGAAGAGCGTCCGCAGGTACTTGT